>JAPXRV010000007.1:63322-77438 GCA_033813415.1 Opitutales bacterium
CATCATGGTTGAGATTTTTCAGTGCTTCCTCGCCAACATTCGGAATATCGTAGGTGATTTCTTCGGGCCCGAGCTTGGTGTCCCGCGCCGTGACGTCAAATTCCTCAATGTGAATCGAAGTGTAAACGTCTTCTTTGATCAACTTTTCACTCAGAAGAATAGCGTCCTCGAAGTTATATCCGTTCCAAGGCATAAAAGCCACCAGAACGTTCCTACCAAGGGCGAGTTCTCCCTTGTCGGTGCAAGCACCGTCAGCGATCACCTGTCCGGCCGACACCTTTTCGCCTTTTTTAACAATCGGCTTCTGATTGAAACATGTTCCAGCGTTTGAACGCATGAACTTCCGAAGTTCATACACGTAAATGCCCTTCTTGGAATCAGTCTTCAAATACCGGTCGACCTTAGGCATTTTGCCATCGGAAGTCACAACGATTCGACGCGCGTCAACCGAAGCCACAACCCCGTCAATATCAGCGATGGCCACTGTCTTCGAATCACGCGCGACCCGGGCTTCAAGCCCGGTTCCAACCATTGGAGACTCTGTTTGCAACAGGGGAACCCCTTGGCGTTGCATGTTAGATCCCATCAACGCACGATTAGCGTCGTCGTGCTCAAGAAATGGAATAATCCCTGCGGCAATTGATACCAATTGCTTTGGCGACACGTCCATGTAATCGACTTGATCACCCGTAAGTTCCTTAACCTCATCACGGAAACGGCACGTAACACGGCCGACAAGGTACCCCTTGTCATCAATTTCGGAATTCGCCTGCGCAATGTTGTGAGGTTCTTCCTGATCCGCATTAAGGTATTCCACCTCATCGAGGACCTTGCCATTCACAACTTTACGGTAAGGAGTTTCGATGAATCCGAACTCGTTAACCCTTGCATAGGTGCTGAATGAATTGATCAAACCAATGTTCGGACCTTCCGGCGTTTCAATCGGACAAATGCGTCCGTAATGACTCGGATGAACGTCGCGGACTTCAAACCCGGCTCTCTCACGATTCAGCCCGCCCGGTCCGAGAGCAGAAAGCCTTCTCTTGTGGGTCAGTTCGGCCAACGGATTAATCTGATCCATGAACTGACTCAACTGGCTACGGGCAAAAAAGTCGCGGATAACCGTGGTCAGCGCCTTGGCATTGATCAGCTTCTGGGGCGTGATGGTGTCGATACTTTGATCGTACATCGTCATCCGTTCCTTAACCAGACGCTCGGTGCGGGCCAAACCCAAGCGACACTGGTTCGCGAGGAGCTCTCCCACCGTACGGATGCGCCTGCTACCCAGATGATCGATGTCATCCACCAATCCGTTACCGCTCTTCAACTGACTCAAGTACTTTGTGGCAGCAACGATGTCTTCAACGTTTATAATGCGGGTTTCAAGATCGGTCGACAAACCAAGTTTTTGATTGATCTTGTAACGTCCAACCCGCCCAAGGTCATAGCGCTTCGGATCCTGGAACAAACGCTTGAGCAATTGGGTCGCATTCGCTACTGTCGGGGGTTCACCCGGACGCAACCTCTTGTAGATGTCCTTCAGTGCCTCCTCCCGATTACGAGTCGGATCTTTCTTAAGGCAACGGACAATCACACCCTCATCGACGGCGGTATCGATCACGCGCACATGCTTTATATCAGCACGTTCAAAGGAACGGATGATCGTCTTGGTCAAAGGCTCGAAAGCGCGAGCCAGAACCACTCCCTTGTCCGCATCGACAATGTCCTCAACCAATACATAGTTGGACACGTTCTCCAGATTCAGAGCAGCCTCCACTTCCATGTCGTGAAGGTCATAGAAAAGATTCAGAATCTCGAAATCCGAGCTGAATCCAAGAGCACGCAACAAAGTCGTGATCAGGAACTTGCGCCTCCTCCGGCGACGATCCAAGTACACATAAAGCAAATCGTTCTGGTCGAACTGCACTTCCAGCCATGTCCCCCGGTCAGGAATGATCCGGAACGAATACAAAGCCTTTCCGCTCGTGTGCATGGCCTTCTCGAAGCACAAACCAGGAGAACGGTGTAGCTGATTCACGATGACGCGCTCAGCCCCATTTATTATGAAACTTCCGCGCTGGGTCATCATGGGCAACTCGCCCATGTAAATCTCTTCCTCCTTCGTCTGGTTATCTTCGCTAAGCGCGAGACTCACATGCAAGGCGGTGGTATAGCTGATCCCTTCCCGAATACACTCGATCTCCGAATGAGGACACTCTGTCAGCCGGTATTCCTTGAACTTGAGAACGCAACGCGAGTCATAGCTCTCAACAGGAAAAACCTCATTGAACACTGCCTGAAGGCCCTTGTTCGCCCTTTGGGAAGGGGCTATATCATACTGAAGATACTCCTTGAAAGACTCGATCTGATGTTCAATCAGATTCGGTGGTTGAATTACTTCCTTAATTCTTCCGAAGCTTATGCGGTCACTCATAATATGGGCCTAGTTTGGAAACAGACGGTGTGCTCAGGTAAACGCGAAAAACAACAAAAAGCCAGTGGGGAGCCCTTTCGGAACTCCCACTGGATTTTTGGAAAATAGATCTATGGTATAATCGATCCAATCTTTACTTGATCTCGACAACAGCACCAGCTGCTTCGAGCTTCTTCTTGATATCAGCAGCATCGTCCTTGTTGGTCGCTTCCTTAACCGTCTTAGGAGCGCCTTCAACCAGATCCTTTGCTTCCTTCAGGCCCAGACCAGTGATCGCACGGATTTCCTTAATCACGTTGATCTTGTTCGCGCCGATCTCCTTGAGGATCACGTCAAACTCAGTCTGCTCTTCCTTTGGTGCTTCTTCAGCGGCCGCTGCGGCGGGTGCTGCTGCCACTGCCACGGGAGCAGCTGCGCTTACGCCCCACTTCTCCTCGAGAGCCTTGACAAGACCTGCAATCTCCAAAACGGACTGACTGCTGAGCCATTCGATTACTTCTTCTTTTGTGATGTTTGCCATACTTACTCCTTGCCTGGTTAGTGAGGCCACGTATTGGCCCGTTTAAGAGATACTCTCCTAACGAAGGCGTTTGGGTTATAGTGATGTTGAAAATTCAAACAAATCCTTATGCGGCCTCGCCTTTCGAATCCGCATAAGCCTTGAGCACAGTGACCACGCTCTGCGGCACGGCATTGAGAACAGAAACCATACTCTGAGCGGGTGTATTGAGAAGCCCCAAAAGCTGAGCCCTGAGGACTTCCAGTCCGGGCAACTTCGATAGAGACTCAATTTCATCCACGCTCATCATGCGAGCGCCCAATGATCCACCACGAATTTCCGCCTTGTCCTTGTCCTTGTTGAACTTGAACAGAATTTTCGCGACTTCAGAGGGATTGGATCCTCCCGAAACCATTGCGATCTGACCCGCCAAAATCGGCTTGAAGTCGGGCAATTCGAGTGATTTTGCAGCCTCGTTCAAGATGCTGCTCTTGATCACGTGAAACTCGGCCTTTTGTGGTGCGAGTCTTGAGCGAAGCTCAGCGGTATCCTTTACCGTCAGACGATGAAAACTCGTTAGGAATACGTAATCAGTACCCTTGAGTCGTTCTGCGATTTCTTCTACCAAATATTTCTTTTCCGGTCTCATGGAATCGATTGTTCAGATGCTAATATTGTGTTGATACGGACAGATCGGTTCAACCAACCGTCGACGCATACTCAGCTCCGGAAACACGGACTCCTGGAGACATCGTGGAACTAAGGGTCATGCTCTTGATAAAGCGTCCCTTGAAAACTTCCGGCTTGGACTTGACCAACACCTGAACAGCTTCCGACGCATTTGCGACAAGATTCTCCTTCGCGAATGAGCGCTTACCAACCACGATGGAAACGTTTGCGGTCTTGTCCATCTTGAACTCAACACGCCCTGCTTTCACTTCTTTGATCGCCTTGGCGATGTCATCCGTCACCGTTCCGGACTTTGGATTCGGCATCAAACCACGGGGACCGAGCACTCTGGCCACAGGCTTGACGGAGGCCATAGCCTTCGGTGTCGCAACCGCAACATCGAACTCGAGCCAGCCGCCCTGAATTTTCGCAATGAGATCGTCCAATCCAGCGAACTCTGCCCCGGCGGCCAAAGCCTCTTCCGGGTTCTCCGTAAACACAAGCACGGTTACCTTTTTTCCACTTCCGTGGGGAAGGCTGACGGTGCCGCGCACCATCTGGCTGCTTTGTTTGGGATCAACCCCCAGAAACGCGGAAACTTCCACGGTTTCATCGAACTTTGCCTTGGGCATTTTGTTTAGAATGTCGACAGCCTCAGCCAACGAATAATCCTTGGTGAGGTCGGCAATCTTAACAGCTTCCCGATAACGCTTACTGGTCTTTCTCATGGTATTCCTATTCTTGCCTTCCCTCGTGATCAATCGACCACGTCAATCCCCATGCTTCTAGCAGTACCCATGATGATACGGGCAGCATGTTCGGGGTCACTGGCATTCAAATCATTTTTCTTGGTCTGCACGATCTCCGCAATCTGCTTGCGGGTGACCGTCCCCACCTTATCACGGTTCGGCACAGCCGAACCCTTCGGCAATCCTGCAGCCTTCTTCAACAGAACCGCTGCGGGAGGGCTTTTCAGGATGAAGCTGAACGAACGGTCAGCATAGACGCTGATAACCACTGGCAAAATGAGCCCGGCCTGTTCCTTGGTTCTAGCGTTGAAATCCTTCACGAAAGCCATGATGTTCACCCCGTGCGAACCCAATGCGGGGCCCACCGGCGGTGCCGGAGTAGCTGCTCCAGCCGGCAGCTGGAGTTTGATCTCACCTACAATTTTCTTTGCCATTGCCTTTAATCCTCTCGCTTTTGTACCTGCCAGTACTCAAGTTCCACTGGCGTAAACCGTCCAAATATTGATACAGAGACTTTCAATTTGCCCTGCTCGGGATTCATTTCATCGATCTTACCTGTGAGATCGACAAACGGACCATCCACAATTTTAACTTCCTCTCCCAACTCGAATTCGATCTTGGGCTTTTCTTTACCTTCGGCTTCTTTCACTTGCCGAAGAATACGATCCATTTCCTCCGTTTTCAGAGGAACCGGGTTTTCACCCCCGACAAAGTTGATAACGCCTTGCGCGTCCTTCACAAAATACCAAGCCTTCTGATTCAGTTTTCCATCGTCCTCATAGAGACGCATGTGCACAAAAATGTAGCCTGGATAAAACCTCCGCACCCTTTGGGATTTCTTTCCGTTCTTGATCTCGCTTACAACCTCAGTAGGCATGAGCACGTCGTAGACGCAGTCCCCCATTTCCTCGACTTTGATAAATTTATCCAGATACGCCTTGGCCTTTGCTTCCTGATTGGAAAGCGTCTGCACGGCATACCACGCGGGACCGGATACTTTTGGGGAACGATTCATTGGAAGTGCGGATACGAAAAGCGGGAATTCCTTGCCAACCTTATTTCACCCGGTTGGTGAAGAAATCGATCCAGTTGACCAGTGAAAAGTCGGCTATGGCGGTAAAAAGACCCAAAATGGCGATACCCACAAGGACAACAATTGTGTAGTTCCACAATTCCTTCCAAGCCGGCCATGAGGACTTTTTCAACTCCGATACAGTCTCCCCACCAAAATGGCGGACTCCCCGGAAAAAGCCTGCGATTGCTTTAAACATAGTCTCTGAATCTACCCGATTAATCTTTCAAAAAAATGGCAGGAGAAGAGGGACTCGAACCCCCAACCAACGGTTTTGGAGACCGCTACTCTAGCCAATTGAGCTATTCTCCCGTGAAAGGTTGTTCAATTCAGGTCTGGTTTCATGTTGTGAAACCAGACCCGTCTCTAAATCCTTGTAAGTTACAATCAGGCGATCACCTCAATAACCTGACCTGCACCGATCGTCCTTCCGCCTTCGCGGATAGCGAAACGCTGTCCCTTTTCCATAGCGATGGCCTTGTGCAACTCGATTTCGATGAGCAAGTTGTCACCCGGCATCACCATTTCCACGCCTTCGGGAAGCTGAACGATACCCGTGACGTCGGCGGTTCCGAAGAAGAACTGAGGACGGTATCCCTTGAAGAAAGGAGTATGACGTCCGCCTTCATCCTTACTCAGAACGTAAATCTGAGCCTTAGCCTTGGTGTGAGGTTTGATGGAACCGGGCTTCGCGATCACATGACCGCGCTGCACGTCCTTCTTGTCAATACCGCGGAGAAGAAGACCAACGTTATCACCAGCCTGCCCTTGATCAAGCAGCTTGCGGAACATTTCCACACCAGTTACAACGGTCTTACGGGTGTCAGCCAAGCCGACGATTTCGACTTCTTCACCCACCTTTACAATACCGCGTTCGATACGACCGGTCGCAACAGTTCCACGACCCGTGATCGTGAACACGTCTTCAACCGACATCATGAAAGGCTTATCAGTCGCACGTTCCGGCTCCTGGATTTCGGCATCAATTGCGTCCATCAATTCCTGGATGCAAGCCTTACCTTCTTCCGTCACATTCAAAGCAGCCAATGCGGATCCACGAACCACGCGGGCATTGTCTCCGTCGAACCCATACTTGCTGAGCAAGTCACGGATTTCCATTTCCACCAACTCGAGCAGTTCAGGGTCGTCGAGCAAGTCAACCTTGTTCAGGAAGACCACGATTTTTGGCACGCCCACCTGCTTTGCGAGGAGGATGTGCTCACGGGTCTGAGGCATCGGGCCATCGTCAGCACCAACCACCAGAATCGCGCCGTCCATCTGGGCAGCACCGGTGATCATGTTCTTGACGAAGTCCGCGTGTCCCGGACAGTCGACGTGTGCGTAGTGGCGCTTGTCCGACTCGTATTCCACATGGGAAACGGCAATCGTCACAATCTTCGATGCATCACGAACAGTACCTCCCTTTGCGATATCCGCATAGGACTTGCCCTGGGCCAAGCCCCTGCTGGACTGCACTGCCAGAATCCCGGCAGTCAGAGTGGTTTTGCCGTGGTCGATGTGTCCGATCGTTCCCACGTTCAAGTGCGGTTTCGTTCTTTGGAATGTTTCCTTAGCCATGAATGGTCGTTTGGAGTTACTACTGTTGGTGAATTCGTTTTTCTAAACTGGAGCCCACGAGCGGAATCGAACCGCCGACCTCGTCCTTACCAAGGACGTGCTCTACCGACTGAGCTACATGGGCCTGAAATTTGGAAAGTGAATGCTATCGTTCTGTCGAGACTGAAGTGGTTTTAAAAATGAATAAACATCAAAAAATGGAATCTCTGCATTCCTCCGTCAATAAAAATCTCTACCAATACACTCAAAAACCTAGCTCACGATCGTGAACATCAATTCCGCGGAGGATACAACCTGTCCCGCAACCTTACACTCTGCCGCAGCAATTCCCATTTTGCCAGCCCGCGTCTTCTTCATTTCGACTTCGATCCGGATTTGATCACCCGGCTCCACCGATCGCCTGAACTTAACGCCGTCACAGCTCATGAAAAGGGCGACCTGACTGGTCTTTCCTATCATCTTCAGGAATAGAATTCCCGCGGCTTGCGCCATGGCTTCGATCTGCAACACACCTGGCATAACGGGTTGCGCGGGGAAATGCCCCACAAAATAAGGCTCGTTGATGGTTACATTCTTAATTGCCACCAAGCGGCTTCCGCTGATCTCAAGAACCCGGTCAACCATCAGAAACGGATAACGGTGGGGCAGCGCCTTCAGAACTTCACCAATGGCCATACTTCCGATTCCGGTTTCTGTTTCAGCGCTCAGTTCAACGCTCTGAGAGGGAAGAGATTCCCGGACCGGGACAACCGGAGCCGATGGCACGACGGCTGGAACATTCGAAACGGCCTCCGGAGCGGATTTGAACGATTCAGACAGCAATTTGGCTAACCGACTGTTGATCGCATGTCCCGGCTTGACAGCAATCACATGCCCGCGGAATGACTTCCCGGCGAGAGCGAGGTCGCCCACCAGATCGAGAATTTTGTGCCGGACAAACTCGTTCTCAAAACGCAAGGGCTCTTTCGACAGCACCTTCTCGTCCTTGATCACCAAGGCGCTCTCCAGACTTCCTCCTTTGATCTTACCCATCTGGACAAGAGCTTCGATGTCTTCATAGAACGTAAAGGTGCGGGCAGGAGCGATCTGGTTCGCGTATGACTCGGGATCGAGATCGATCGAGTAATACTGGGTGAATCGACCCTTGGAATCCGAAAAGGTGCAGGAGATCCGGAATCCATCGTAGGGCAAAACAACCAGTGAACGATCCTCTTCTACCACAGAGATCGTCGATTCCAGACGGTGAACATTTCTTACCACATCCAAATCCTCAACACCGGCCTTGGCTATGATTTCTACAAATGCCTTGGACGACCCATCCATGATCGGTGGCTCACTTGCGTCCAATTCCACGATAGCGTTGTCCACTCCCATACCTGCCAACGCGCTGACCACATGCTCCACTGTGTGAACCTTTGCGTGGCCGGACACCAGGGTGGTGTTGCGGACAAGATCACCCACATTCCCACAATGGGCCGGGATTTCAGGCGCGCCCGGCAAATCCACCCGCCGGAAAACGATCCCCTGATTGGCAGCAGCAGGAAGCAGTCTCAAAGTCACGCGCTCTCCCGTGTGAAGGGAGACACCTTGGGTCTCAGTCGCTCTTGAAAGGGTTCTCTGCTTGATTTCCATCATTCCTGTTCGTTTCTGCTTCGGATTGTCATTCGACCGTATCTTCGAACCATTCGCCTTCGCGAAGGTCCTGATACATGTCAAGGTTGCTAGCGTTGAACTCGATTTTCACTTTGCAAGCCAATTTCCGAATATCCCTACACAGAAATCGGATAACCCTGTAAGAGTCATCACTCTTCTTATCGACCTCAAAACCTATCAGCAAATGGACGGCGTCCTCCGTCACCTTTGGATCCACACTATTGGAAACATAGAATGTTCTTTGGGATGAACCGATACTCGATGTAGAAAAGGTCTTCACTTCGATGTAGTATACCCGCTTGTCGATTTCCAGCCTCAGATCAGGATAGCCTGAACGCTGAACTCTTCCCGATCGGGTCTTCGGAATACCCACCGCCAAACCAGACTCCGTCATCGCACCACGCAGGCAGTCCTCAAGAAGGGTCCCAACCTCGTTCATCCTGTCCGCCGACGAACCACTCCGGTTGAACTGGTCCACTCCAATCCTGATCGAGTTTTCAAGTTCATCACGATGCGATCCATCCCATGAAATCACCCGCTTTCCAAAGGCATTCTCGACAATCGTCTCGAAGGTCAGTCTAGCTTCCCGATGCTTCGTTCCGAAAATCACCTCGTCTTCACTGGAAGAGCCCCCGGTGGAAGCATCATCGGAATGCATCGATGGAGTGAAAGGAATCCAAAACATGCATAAGACGGGGATAATCCTGAAACGCATACGTATCAGCTTCCCGAAAACCCGAAGATCATTAGCTCCAAAAACAGCCATATCATGTCATCAGGGTTCAGTCTTCGGAAAACGATGCCCGACGGGTATTCCTGTGGGACCGGAGTAAAACAGTTCGGCCACAGCCATGCGACCAACTTGATGAACCTGGTCAGTCAGTTGGTTCAACACTTGTTCGACCAGTGCTTCAATCAAACCTGAGGATCCGGATTCCACCCGATGGGCACTTCCATCCCAGAGAGTCTGTCCCGTGCGAACGTCCACCAGACTTGCCCGAACTGCAACTTCCACCTGACTCGCGAACACCAGATACTTCGATCCATATCGCTCAATCACCATATAAAGGACCGCATCCGCTCCAAAAACATCTCCGAGTTTATCCAGTGGGAGCCCGTGCATCTCGTCAGGAATCGTGACTCCATTTTCCTTCATCACCCGGTCCACAACGGCCACGGGATAAACGTAATACCCCAACTCACACAGTGGCTGGGTACACATTGCCAACATATCGTAGGAAGCGTCGACATCGGAGCTGTGATTAATAGGAGGCAATACCAGCACTGACATCGGTTGGTGCTCGAAAAACAAACTCATGTCCCGCGGGGCGACAGTGCTGCAACCAGCCGCAGCGAGAAGGATCAAAAGCACAGAGCCAACCAAATGGAAGCTTTTCATGATTCTGTTCCGGTCGTGACAGTTGAGATAAGGAAATCCATAAACGCACGGGACTCGGGATAGAGAGAACCCTCAGTTTCAAACGCCCCAATTGCGGCATCAATATCTCCGCTTTCCATCAACAGCATGCCGCGATAGGCCCAGAATCCCGGCGGAAGCAAAGCCCCTGACGACTCCGCGCGATGCAAATCCTGATCCAGCAAATCCAACACACGCTCCGGCGGAAACTCACCCGGCCGGGTTAATCCACCGTGAACCGCCGACTCATAGTCACCCCAATAGTACAAGGGCCGGGTACTTTCGCAACCCGCCAAAAATACAAGGCCAACAACCCATAGCGGGAGCAGAAGCCATCTGACTATCGTGCTTCGGTCCATGCACCGGAATCCAATCCATATGCCAATGCATCCACCGCTTCCCGTATGGCCAAATCAAGAACTTTGCCATTCAGCGTGGAATCATAACTGGCAGTTCCTCCGAACCCCAATACTTCACGATGGCTCAGTTCATACTCTCCCGCACCATGAACGGAATAAACAACTTCACCGCTGATCACATCCACCACATAAAGGCTCACCTTGGAATACGCGATCTGCTTACGTCCACTACCCACAATGCCAAACAGCTGCTGATCCCCCACTTCCTTGCGCCCGAACTCAGATACATCTCCAGTGATGGTGTAGCTGGCGGCCTTCAAGCGCTGCTCCTGACCACCTATAGCAGCCTCGCCCGATGTCTCATCAAGGTGATCCCGGTCCATTACCGCAAATCTTCCAGACTGCTGAAGATGCGTGATCAGCAACGTCTTTGCCTGATCACCCAAACGATCCACTCCATCCGAAAATACACCACGCATGTAGCTTGATCGATTCGAGAACTGTCCGATAATCACCGATCGTTTCAAGCCTGCATAGGGCACTCCCGATGCCCTCACCTGCGGAGTTTCCACCACCCGACTGGATTCCGTGGCACACCCGCTCATTAATATTCCGACAATCCCAAGGTAAAGACAGCATCGCGACACATTCGACAATTTCATACGATTTCCGGTTTTTGAGCAGGACACATAACCGTTCCCGCTTGAGTGTTAGGTGATAGAGATAGTTGCAGCATAGCATCCCCACACAAAAGAGAAAGCATAAAAAACCCGGCGGAACATCAGTTCCTGCCGGGTCAAAGCTAAACGAAGTCAGAGAAAGCCGGATACGGCCCTCCCTTGTCGTCATTCCCCTACCTGGAAACGGACAAAACGCTTGATCATCATATTCTCACCCAACTTCGCGATCTGGGCGGTCAAGAGATCCTGAATCGTCTGATCCGGATTCTTCACAAACGGCTGCTCCATCAAGCAATAATCACCGAAATACTTATTGATCTTTCCTTCGATGATCTTCTGAGCCGCCTGCGCAGGTTTATCCTTAGCCTGTTCAGCCGCGATTTCACGTTCCTTCTCCAGAATGGATTCTGGAACTTCATCCCGCTTCACATAGAGAGGACTCGCTGCCGCAATCTGCATGCAAATATCCTTGGCAAACAACCGGAATTCATCGTTCTTCGCGACAAAATCGGACTCACAATTAATCTCAACCAACACACCCACCTTTCCTCCAAGGTGGATATAGGACTCGACGAGTCCTTCAGCAGCATTGCGCCCCGCACGTTTGGCGGCAGCCGCAACACCACGCTTGCGGAGAATCGTCATTGCTTCTTCGAAATCCCCTTTGGATTCAACCAAAGCCTTTTTGCAATCCATCAGACCGGCTCCGGACTTCGCCCGAAGCTCGCCCACCATTTTGGCACTTATTTCTTCGCTCATGTCTTACCTCTTTTGGAAATGTCCTATCACTCAGCGGCTTCTTCTTCGACAGCACGCAGTACTTTCTTCTTTACAGGCAGCTTCTCGATCACCGGAACATCCTCGACGTCTTCGGTATCGTCAGCAGCAACCACCGGCTCTTCTGCGGCGATCGCGTACTCAGCTGCCGGAGCAGGAGTGCTCGACTCGTCATTGTAGCGCTCAATTCCCGCAGACAAAGTCACGCCTGATGCCCTGTCTTCCTCGTAAGTCTCAGCCCTGAAACGGGGGGTGTAGTCCTTTTGTGCGATCGACGCATCCCTGCGTGAAACACCGTTTTGAATCGCTTCGGAGAGCACCTCCACAATGATCCGGATTGATTTCACCGCATCATCATTTCCCGGAATCGGGTGGGTCACCTTTGTCGGATCCGAATTCGTATCAACGATTGCAACCACAGGAATTCCAAGCATACGCGCTTCGGCAACCGCGATCTCTTCATGCTTGATGTCCACCACAAAAAGGCAGCCCGGCAGACCCTTGATTTCTTTCAACCCTTCGAAATTGCGCAACATCCGGTCCATTTGACGACGGATTGCAGCCGATTCCTTCTTGGGAAGCTTTGCCATCCGGCCATCCGCTTCCATATCCAGGAACTTGCGGTATTTTGCCAAACTTGTCTTGATAGTCGCGAAATTGGTAAGCGTTCCACCCATCCAGCGATTCGCGCAAAATGGCATGCCTGTGCTTACCGCAGTCTCGCGGATCAGTTCTTTAGCCTGCTTCTTCGTGCCGACCAAAAGGATATCTTTGCCGGAAGCCACGAGATTCTCAACAAAACTACTCGCTTCTTCGAGTTTGTTGTAGGTCTTCTCTAGGTCGATGATCGAGATACCGTGACGGTGGTCGAACACAAAAGGCTTCGACTTTGGATTCCAACGACGCAACTGATGCCCGAAATGTACTCCGGCATCCAACAGATCTTTTACTGTGATATTCATGATGTTCAAAGCTCCCCCGGTTGAGAGAGAGAAACGATTTTCTTACGGGATGATGTTAGTATTCAGTTCTGATTCAGACACCGGAAGAGAAACTGCCGGCGCCGGAAAAAAGATAAACAAGTGATAACACCAGGCGGGGTTTGCAAGAAAATTCTGATCAGTAAAATCCACCCGGATGTTTTAGAATGATTTGAAGGTTCCGCCGGATTTCCGGACGATGCTCTGGACCCCCGCCTGCCGATTGGGTTTCATCTCAAACCCGATGAAATGAATCCTGGCTTTTGATGGCAGATTGGACTGCAGTCGTTCAACGTCCCTATCAAGTTCGTTCAGGTCCACCTCGGAACAACGCTTGGGAAAGTTTCGCCCGAATCCTCCATCCGAAAGAATAAATATCACATCGGGCTCCCAGGCGAAGACCTCCTCCATCACTGCCTGAATCCCGTCCATCAACGGCTTGCCCGTGTCCGACTCCATCCGTTTCCAACTGGCTGGACTGACCCCCCGCGTGTAGAAGGAATGGTCAAGCCAATCCAAAGCCTTCTTTTTGTGCGAAACCGTGGCGGGAATCATCTCAGGGCTGAAAACCTCATACCGCCTGATGAACTGAACCACTGAAAAGGTAGTGTGCGCGTTCAGGCTATCAATCAAGCGTGCCGCTTCCTCCTTTATTTTATCCACGGGCACGCCCGAGCGGGCCGCCTTGTCGATGACAGATTGGGACACGTCAAAGGCTATCACCACTCGTTCACCTTGATCCGACACCCCGAAAAAGGACAGGTTCGATGCACCTTTGCCGAGGCTGGCCGCCATTCCAGCTAATCCCGAAATGCCTGGCAGTTGGGAGGATGGGGGCAACATGTCGGGGGTCATCATGGGCTGGAATGCCTGATCCGGGACAGAAGGAAGATCCGGCAAACCATGGTCGGACAATCCATCCACCGTTATTCTTTCCATCACAAGTGAGGGACTGGCCACCTGCTCAAAAGCCGACAACGCGACCTGATGCTCGATCTCTCGCTGGGGCAGATAGATGGTCTTGTGGGCAACAAACTCGGGATCCTTGCGCTCCGTCGGAATGAACACGACCACAAATACCGTCAGCATCAATACTCCGGCCTGAACCGCCAAGGCCCACATGAGTGGACGACCGATCCTCATGCGTTTGCCACGCCAGGCTTCAAGCGATAACGGCTCGTCGTCTCTCCGTTTCATTTCTCTGAGGTCGATCGGGTTGGGATTTTTTATCATCAGCACAACCTGCGTG
>JAPXRV010000008.1:0-76915 GCA_033813415.1 Opitutales bacterium
GAATCGTGATTTCGCCGATTCCGGATCTCGGACCGGAAGCGAGGAGCCGGATATCGTTGGCGATCTTCATCAGGCTAACGGCGAGCTGCTTGAGTGCCCCGTGCGATTCCACGATCGCATCGTGCGCTGCGAGGGATTCAAACTTATTGCGGGCGCTGATGAAGGGGAAACCGGTCAAGCGGGCAATGTGCCCGGCCACGCGCTCGGAGTAGCCTTCGGGTGTGTTCAATCCGGTACCCACCGCGGTGCCGCCAAGGGCCAGTTCCGACAGGTGGGGGAGGGTGTTGCGCAAGGCGGCGAGCCCGTGGTCGAGCTGGGAGACATAGCCGGAGAATTCCTGCCCGAGGGACAGCGGGGTGGCATCCATCCAGTGGGTTCGCCCGATCTTGACGACATCCCGCATCGCTTCGGATTTGGCGGACAAGGTGTCCCGGAGGGCCTCGATTCCGGGGATCGTGTGCTCTGCGAGAGTCCGGTAGGCCGCGATATGCATGGCCGTGGGAAAGGTGTCATTGGACGACTGGGACTTGTTGACGTCGTCGTTTGGATGGATCAGCGGCTTACCGATGCCGAGTTCGTTCCCGTCGAGAACATGCGCTCGATTGGAGATGACCTCGTTGCAGTTCATGTTGGACTGGGTGCCGGATCCTGTTTGCCAGACCACCAGTGGGAAATGGTCATCGAGTTGTCCGGAGATGATTTCGTCGCAAACCTTGCAGATGAGGTGGCATTTTTGCTCAGGGAGCACACCCAACTCCTGGTTGGTGATGGCTGCGGCCTTTTTCAGGAACCCGAAGGCATGGGTGATTTCCTTCGGCATCGATGCGGCCGGGCCGATGGGGAAGTGGTGGACGGAGCGCTGGGTCTGGGCGCCCCAATAACGGTCGGCCGGGACTTCGATCGGTCCCATGGTGTCGGTTTCGGTTCGGGTGTTCATGAGATCAACAAAGGAACGATTACCGCGAAGTCAAAGCGACCGACCGATCCGGGCGTTCTATCCCGCTAGTTTGCCTCCTAATCCTCCAATCCGAATAGAAGATTAGATAAAGGCTGATCCGCAGGGAAGATGCATGGGCAAGATTCCGGGATTTCTGTAAATGTTCCCACAATATAGCTCAGCGGTTGAGGCATGTCTGAACTTCTCTGTTGATTTAGCGCTTTTCCCGCGGGTGATTGTTTGATGGAATCGGGTCGGTTTTCCCGGATTTCGCATGATGAACAAGCTTTACCCCTTGATGATGATCGTAGCCATGGCCTGTGGGCTTGGCGCCGAAGATGCAGTTTCTCCAACTGCCACGACCTTCTGCAATCCATTGGATATCAGCTACCGGTTTCAGTTGGAGGAACCATCCAGAAGGGAGGCGGCGGATCCCACCGTGGTATGGTTCCGGGATCGCTACTATCTGTTCGCTTCAAAGTCAGGTGGCTACTGGCACTCGCAGGATCTGATCCGCTGGGAGTTTATCGAGACCGACGGGATCCCAACCGAAGAGTATGCGCCCTGTGCGGTGGCGTTGGATGACACATTGTTCTTTTTGGCCTCTTCCAACGAGAAGAGCACGCTGTATAAGTCCGATGATCCGTTGAGCGGAAAGTGGTCGGTTGCACGTGAGGAGCTGAACAGGCCGGTTTGGGATCCGGCGTTTTATCTGGATGAGGATGGTCGCTTGTATCTCTACTGGGGTTGCTCGGATGTGAATCCGATCTACGGGGTGGAAGTGGATGTGGAACGTAACTTCGAGTTCATCGGGGAACCGGTTTCCCTGATTCACCAAAACCCTGCGCGGCTCGGATGGGAGAACCCGGGAGACTACAATACGCTGACCAAGCAGCGTCCATGGATCGAAGGTCCTTGGATGAACAAGCGGAATGGGGTTTACTACCTGCAATACGCGGGTCCGGGGACCGAATTCAAGAGCTATGCGGATGGGGTCTACACATCGGAGCATGCGCTCGGCCCATTCCAGTATCAGCCTCACAATCCGTTTGCTTATAAGCCTGAAGGATTCGCGGCGGGTGCGGGGCATGGCAGCACCTTTCAGGATCGTCATGGGAACTACTGGCACATCGGCACGGTGACGATTTCCCAAAAGCATATGTTCGAGCGGCGTCTGGCTCTTTTCCCAACCTGGTTTGCGGGAGATGGGACGTTATACACGGATACCCGATATGGGGACTTCCCGTTGAGAATGCCGCAAAAGGCAGGTGCGACTTGGGAGGATGTATTTCCGGGCTGGATGCTTTTGTCGTTCGAAAAGCCGGTAAAGGTATCTTCGGAGATCGAGGGACATCCGTCGGGAAATATGAACGATGAGGACATCCGCAGCTACTGGGCGGCAGCAAGCGGGGGAGATGGCGAGTGGGCGATGATGGATCTGGGGACGGAGTGTGAGATTCGCGCGATCCAACTGAATTTTGCCGAACACAACACCCGACTCTTCGGAAGGGAGCAGGGCATTGTCCATCGCTACACGGTCTTATCCTCGGATGACGGTGATGCGTGGACACCCATTGTTGAACGGTCTGCGAATCGAACCGACAACAGCCATGCCTATTTCGAGATTTCGGATGGCTTGCGTTGCCGATACCTGAAGGTCGTCAACCACGGGGTGCCGGGTGGCCATTTTGCGATGAGCGGATTCCGGGTCTTTGGAAATGGAGTCGGGCTGAAACCACATGGGGTTTCGGATTTGAAGGCCCTTCGGAATCCGGATGATCGCCGTTGCGTGACATTGGAGTGGAGCAGCTCCGAGGATGCGGTTGGCCATGTGATCCGTTACGGGATCGCTCCTGATCAACTCTACCACAGCTACATGGTATACCGGGACCGCCCTGTTACCATCCGCAGTCTGGATTCAGAGATGCATTACTTCTACACGATCGAAACCTTCAACGAAAACGGGATCACACCATCCGGACTACTCGTGGAGGATTGAATCCGCCCTTTGGGCAATATCCCCTTCGTTGGGCCAGTATACTCAGAAGAGAAATTCTGTTGTTTTGCACCAGCAAAACGTATGTGGCCCGAAGGGCTTATAGCG
Organism: Opitutales bacterium; assembly: GCA_033813415.1. Lineage (GTDB taxonomy): Bacteria > Verrucomicrobiota > Verrucomicrobiia > Opitutales > JAFGAQ01 > JAFGAQ01. Next base: position 3,042 of record JAPXRV010000008.1, read on the forward strand.
AGCAAAGCGAGCGATGTTTGAAGAAAAGAGTTTTAACCACAAAGCGCACGAAGGACACGAAGGTTGGATAAGATGGCGGTTCTTCCGTCGTGCGCTTCGAGTCCTCCGTGGCGTTGAAAGAACCCATTTTTTCTGCTACTCAGTTGAGTTCAAAGGGAGAAAAGATTCAGCCATGAAAAGCGAATGTTCCAGACAGGTAGGCAAGCGAAAGCTGCCGAAAATCAAAGGGGTCCCGTCCGGAGAACTGTTGAAACAAGGAGCCGAATGGAACGATGAAATGCACCGGATGTTTCCTTTCCGGTATATGCCGAGAGGTGGCGTATTGTTCTTCAAGACGATGGAAGCATCAAATCAGCATGAGGAAGCATGCAGGGCTGCGGCTATGGCCAAAAGAGCAAAGGAGCGGATGCATGAGTGATGAATCAGGCGAAGAGAACTGTCGCCCGGCAACGTTGGCTGATCTTAAGACCCTTATTCACTCGTTGAATGAACAAAAGGCGGACTATTTGCTGATAGGCGGATATGCTCTTTTTACGCAGGGGTTTCAAAGGGCGACAACCGACATCGATTTGCTTGTTCCTGCAACACAAGATTCTGGTTCCAGAGTAAAAAAGGCGCTTTTGGTTTTGCCGGATAAGGCCGCAAGTGACATCGAGTTGGAATGGTTCGAGGAAGGAGAGAATATCCGGGTGCTCGACTCAATCGCTGTTGATTTGATATTGAGTACTTGTGGCGAGACCTATGAAAGTATCAAGAAATACTCCCAGATCGTGTATCTTGAAGAGGTGCCCATTAAGACCGTTACGCTGGATGGGCTTCTCAGAACAAAGCAGTCCGTTCGCGAAAAGGACGTAATGGATCGGAAGGTTATTGAGGGGGCATTGGCTCTGCTGCGGATGGATCCGGAGAATGAGGCGGGGGAAGAAGAAACCTAATGGGTGGTGATTTCCCGGTGTTCCCCCTATGTCGATATTGGGGCTCGGGTTCACCCGATGGACAAAACCGGGTCTCACGATTGACCTTGGACAGGATTCACAGGATCTACAGGATTGAAGAGGATATCCTCATGCTGAGACGCGTATGGAAAGCGAATAGGAGGCTCTTTCGTAGCTGAACACTTGAGTGTTCCAGTCCGGTGTTCTTGGATTGGAGAAGAAGAGGTTCTCACGCAGAGACCCGGAGACGCAAAGGTGGGAAGATGGACGGGGTGCATTCGTCCCGTAGCGGAAATCGTGAGATTTCCGTCTTCCGGGATCTTGGATTGAGCAAAATGCTGTCCTCGTGCTGAGATGCAAAGAGAAGCGGAGCTGAACCACGAAATACACGGAAAGCACGAAAGGGGGAGAAGTAGCGGCTCGGTGAGGACTCCTTGCCCTACCTTGAATGCGGGGTTGTTGCACGTCGTGCGAGGGTTCAGGATGCTGGGTTGGATAGAACGATTGGGGGAGATCCGATCGCGTGAGATTGACCGTTGCGGGTAGGGATGAGCGTCCCCGCTCATCCGCAATGCGGTTTGGAAAAGGTGAAAGTGCAAAATCGTGGGAAGGGTGATGTTTTCGTAGGCGATGGTGAGGCAATGGGGTTGGTCGTGTGCAACTTTGAAGTGATTGTCCGTGCGGCGTTGGGCGAATGGAGATATCGGCAATTTTGAGGCAACCACAGGCCTGCAATTTCCATGATTACGCGCTGGACAGATCTCCCCTTTGTGAAAGATGTTAAGCTTCCATCCCCGCCCAGCCCAAGCCCGAACATGAAAGAGACAGAAGCCAAGCAACAACGAATTCAGGAGGTCGAAAAGCTGATCCAGTCCTTCTGCGACTTGCACCTGAACGAGCATTACAGGGATTATGCCTTCAAACTGTGGGGAAAGCTTTCCAGAAAGCGGACTTTCTCAGTATGCGGTGGCAAAGCGGAAATCTGGGCGGCTTCTATTGTTCACGTGATCGCGAGGCTCAATTTTCTTTTCGACCGAAACCACAAGAATTTCCTGAAACAGGGACTGATCTGTGGCTATTTCGGAACGAACCAGAAGACGATTACCAGTAAGGCTGCGGAAATCCGAAAGGCTGCAGGAATTCGGAACGGAGATAGCGATTTCTGCGATCGTGACATCCAGGATACCTTCAGTTGTGTGCTCCTTCCAAACGGGATGTTGGTTCCAACGGAGGTTGCGCGAGATATGGGTTTGCTGGAGGATTAGTGAACTCCACTCCGGTTGCGTATTGAGCAGTAGGACCCTCGAGTGCAGCTACTTACCGATATGGACCTCTTTGAGGAATTTGGGTTCCAGATGAATCTCGTTCATGAACCCTCCGAAGCGGTGGTCGATATCGGCGCTCACGTCGAGCACGCACAGTCCATTCGCATCAAGCTCTTCCACCGGATAGATGCGGCCGAAGCAAAATTCAAATACACGGCGACTCTCCTCCGGTAGATCGGCGACCCAATCTGGCATGATAGCGAATCGGACGATGCTGCCGGGGCGAATCATTTGAGGGAGGGGTTGAGGTTGCCAATATACCGGGAATCTTATCCTCATAAGGTGCCAAGATTGTCTGATTATCGGATTCTGACCATTTGCGCGGCGATGATGATAGAATCAACAACGATTGTCGGGGGTGTCAATATGGCAGAGTAGGTGGATTCGGGTCCGAGGTGTTCAGTAGTTCCTTGGTATTCTGGCAACGCTTCGGCTTGCCTCTTTCCGTTCAAATGCTCAGACTGGCGATGGTCCCCGCAAGGGGACTTATGCTTTTTAACCCCTTAACCCGAAAATAGAAAGAGAGACGTAATCGCATGCCAACATCGTACCATCTGAACGCCAATCCGCTCGTCCGTTATCTGGAGAAGGATGCCCACGATTTCACGCGGGAGGACATCATCAGCTATGTGGATGCCCACAACATCCGGATGGTCAATTTCCGCTATGTGGGCGGAGATGGCCGCCTCAAGACTTTGAACTTCGTGATCACCAACCGAAGGCATCTGGAAGATATCCTGACTTTCGGTGAACGGGTGGATGGATCGAGCCTTTTCCCATTTATGGGAACCGGGAGCAGCGACCTGTATGTGGTTCCCCGCTACCGCACTGCGTTTGAGAACCCATTTTCGGAGGAGCCGAGTCTGGAGATTCTGTGTTCCTTCTTCAATCACGAGGGGAAGCCGCTGGAGCTGTCCCCTGAGTATGTGCTGAGCAAGGCCATCACGCGGTTCCGCGAAGAGACCGGACTGGACATGAAGTTTCTGGGTGAGCTGGAATACTATGTCTTCTGCAAATCCACTGGCCATTTTCTGGCGACCGACCAGAAGGGCTACCATGAGTCGGAGCCTTTTTCCAAGTTTGAGAGGATGCGCAAGAAGGCGCTGCGGCTGATCGCGGCCTGTGGAGGTATTGTCAAATACGGACACTCAGAAGTGGGAAACTTCCTTCACGGGGATATCGCCTACGAACAGCACGAGATCGAGTTCCAACCGACGGATCCGGAGTTTGCGGCTGAGCAGTTGTTGGTGGCAAAATGGGTCCTGCGGATGTTGGCTCTGGAGTTGGGCGTTGAGCTCAGTTTCGCTCCCAAGATAACGGTTGGGAAGGCCGGCAGCGGGATGCATTTCCACATGGCGATCGAGAAGGACGGGGTGAACCTTGTCCGGGAAAACGGCGTGATTTCGGATTTGTCGAAACGGGCGATTGCAGGGATTTTGGAAGTGGCGGATGGGTTGACTGCCTTTGGCAACACGGTTCCCACCTCCTATTTCCGTCTGGTTCCGAATCAGGAAGCTCCGACCAATATATGTTGGGGTGCGCGCAACCGCTCGGTTTTGGTTCGAGTTCCACTCGGGTGGGCTGAAGGCCAGAACATGGCATCTGTCGCCAATCCCGGAGTGAACGTGGGCATGGTTTCCGGGGAGGGTCGGCAAACCTTTGAGTTTCGTGTGCCCGATGGAAGCGCAAATGTTCACTTGATCATAGCGGGTCTGATTATGGCAGTTTTGCATGGAATGCGCATGCCGGATGCCGTCGCCAAAGCGGATAGTCTCTACGTGGAGGGCAACATCGCCAAAAGCGGACTGGCTGGAAAACTGAAACCCTTGCCCGACTCCTGTGTGGCCTCCGCGAAGTGCCTGGATGCGACCCGTGCGGTGTTTGAGTCGGATGGCGTGTTCCCCCCACAGCTCATCGACTTTACCATCCAGTTCCTGAATCGATATGAAGATGCCTCCCTGCGGGATAACCTGAGTGGAAATCCCGATGGCCTCCTCGAGGTGGCGACTAAATACATGCATTGCCAGTAAGGCCGTTGGTGCTTCCGATCCGATAGCGGACCTGCTCCGGATCGGGAGCTCAGGTTTTGCCCCATGATGGAGGCGCGGGTGTCCCTTTTTAGTGGACGCCCGCGTTGTTGCTCGAAGGTGGGATAATCAATGGTCGGCGTGTTTTGTGAATTGTCATGGCGGTGGACGGTTCATAGAAAACGTTATTGGACGATTTCATGGAATGAACTGCTTGAATTTCTCCGCCGCATGGATCGGGTTTCTGCTCGGGTGCATTTCAGGTGCACTCTCAGGGCTGTTTTTTCATCAGGATACTTGGCTCGGCGGATACGACTCCTGGCCGCGAAGGATGACCCGGTTGGGGCACATATCGTTCTTCGGGATCGGCATCATCAATCTGTTTTTTGCGCTTTCACTGGACTATCTGGAAGTTACAGAAGTTCCATTCCTCAGCTCGATGCTTCTTCTTGTGGCGGCGATCATGATGCCGGCCACCTGTTACCTGAGCGCATGGAAGAAGCCGTTTCGTAATTTGTTTCCCATCCCTGCGATATCTTTGATCGTAGGGATCGCGTTGTTCATCCCCCGGACTCTCCCATGAAGATTGCATTGGTGGCCATGAGTGGAATCCGTGCGTGCAACTCCGAATTGCTGGCACTCGGGCTGACGCTTCCCGGCTTTGTTGAGCGCAGCAAAACGATCGCGTCCCTCCCGAGTCTAGGATTGCTGACTCTTGCAGGGATGACCCCACCTGAACACCAATTGACCTACCTTGAGATCGAGGATATCCGGCACTTTGAGTTGTGGGACTCTCTTTGCGAACACGATCTTGTGGCGATCTCAAGTTACAGCGCGCAGATCGACGAAGCCTATGAACTGGCCGCGTTTTTGAAGCGCAACGGGATCCAGGTTGTGATGGGTGGCGTGCATGTTTCCCATTTGCCGGATGAAGCGCTTGTGTATTGCTCAAGCGTGATCATCGGCGAGGGCGAAAACGTCTGGACTCAGGTCATCGAAGATGCCGGAGTGCGCCAACTGAAATCCCGTTACGGGCAGCTTGGAAAAAACTTCGATTTGGACGACGCTCCGATGCCCCGGTTTGAGCTTCTCGACTACGATAAATACAACCGTTTGACGGTCCAAACCAGCCGCGGATGTCCGCACCGGTGTGAGTTTTGTGCAAGCTCGATCAACCTGACCCTGCAATACAAGCAGAAGCCGGATCATAAGGTGCTGGAGGAAATAGACCGGATACGGGACTTGTGGCCAAAGCCCTTTATCGAGTTCGCGGATGACAATAGTTTTGTGAATCGCTCTTACTGGAAACGCTTGTTGCCTGAACTCGCCAAGCGTAAGATCCGGTGGTTCGCGGAAACCGATATCTCAGTCGGGCAGGACGAAGAGCTTCTGGACATGATGCGTGAGGCGGGATGCGCCCAAGTGTTGATCGGCTTGGAAAGCACAGATCCAAATACGCTCAACGGCCTCGAGCAGAAGAGGAACTGGAAGTATCGGCAACTCGAACACTATCAAGCGTCCATTGAGGCTATTCAGTCCCATGGGATCACCGTAAATGGTTGTTTCATCCTTGGTTTGGATGGACAAGACGCTTCAGTTTTTGACGCCGTGTTTGAATATGTGAAATCCTGCCGCCTATATGAAGTCCAGATTACCCTGCTGACAGCATTTCCGGGCACCCCTCTCTATGAGCGGCTCTCGAAGGAAGGTCGGCTCATCGAGCCCCGAAACTGGAAAAAATGCACGCTCTTTGATGTCAATTTCACCCCGTCCCACATGACAGTCGACGAGCTGGAACGTGGCTTTATGGATTTGGGACAACGACTCTACAACAGCGAGTTCACCGATTGGCGGAGACGCCAGTTCTTTGAGATGCGCAAAACCAGGACAAACTCATGAGAAAGAAACCCGCGATTCAGCTTTTTTTCCTTATTGCGGCCCTTTACGACGGCTTGTTGGGTCTGGCTTTCCTCGTTGCGCCAGTGGCACTGTTCGGATTGTTTCAAGTAACCCCTCCAAACCACATCGGGTATGTTCAGTTTCCAGCCCTCCTGTTGGTTTTGTTTGCCTGGATGTTTCTGCGAATTGCGAGGGATCCGGTTTTCAACAGGAACCTGATCCCGTGTGGGATTGGACTGAAAGTGTCGTTTTGTGCTGTTGTGTTCGGGCACTGGGTCATGAATGGCATTCCCGCCATGTGGAAGCCCTTTGCGGTGGCGGATCTGGTCTTTCTGGTGTTGTTTGTGGCGGCGGCAAGTGTTCTCAAGACCCCGTCCTGATTCATCGTTGTGCGTGGTTGGACCCGACTGTGTTCCCGCAGCATTCAGAGGATAGCCCAATCGTGTTACCACAGTATGACGGGCCGATTACCCTTTCATGAAAAAGGGTTCTTTGCAGCAGTATTTCCCGATATTGTCCGATCAATGTCCGGACCATAATCCGGCGGGGACTTTTGAAATCCGGGCGAAGTCTGCTAGACTACCAGCCATACTACTCAAGAGTGGAGACACTCATAACCTCGGACCCGGGATGGTGATGAAACTTCGGATGCATTCAATTGTGGGCAAGTTGTGCCAGCTTATATGCCAGTTGCGGCTGTCTGATTTATACTTTTGTCGATCCGGACAAATGTGTGCTCCCGTTGGGCGTCCCATTTTCAGGAGGATAGGCGTATACGCCTGGTTTCCGGGTTGGCCAGTTCATGCCCATCGAGTCCTGACATATCTGGGGTGCTTATTGCTCGGAGGCACAGTGGCGTTTGGAGCGACCTATCAGGTGGGTCCGGGCCGAAGCTACACCAGTCTGCAACAGGTGGTTGGGTCATTGAACCCCGGAGATATTGTCGAGGTGGACGGAGATCATACCTACGCCGGTGGCGTGACCTTCACGCGGCCGGGTACACTTGCCAATCCCATTCATATCAAGGGAATCCGGATCAATGGTAATCGTCCCATACTTTCTGGCGGAACCAACACGGTGGCATTCACGACCTCATGGCCCTATTCTGGCCCGGATGGGGCCCACCATTACATTTTTGAGGGATTTGAGGTGACGGGAGGTTCAAATCGGGGAATCTTTCATCAAGCCCGGAACCTGACGATTCGCGATTGTCTGGTCCGGGATTGTCCAAATCAAGGGATCTTGGGCGCGGACGGGGGCTCCGGGTCCCTGTTGCTGGAATACACGGAGGTGACGCGCTGCGGTTCCGGGGACAGAAACCATCAGATCTACATGAGCACCGATGAGGCAAATAATCCCGGAAGCGTATTCCGGATGCAGCACTGTTACGTGCATGACGCCAATGGCGGCAACAACGTGAAATCAAGGGCGGAGCGGAATGAGATCTACTACAACTGGATTGAGGGGGCATATTACCACGAACTGGAACTGATCGGCTCTGAAGAATCGGATTACGGTGTCGCGAGAGAAGACGGGGATGTGGTTGGGAATGTTCTGATCAAGCGCGCCACTGCCGCCGGAAATGATCCGGGGTTCTTCGTGATCCGGATCGGAGGCGACGGCACGGGCGAATCAGGCGGACGGTATCGCTTCGTCAACAACACCATATTGAGTGTCAGGAGCGACGTATTCCGGATGTTCGACGCGTTGGAATCCGTTGAGATCCAGAACAATGTGTTCCACACCATTGATCCGGACGGGACTGTCGCGATCCACCGCACTGCCGAGGTGGATTGGGTCACGGGATCCGCGATCATCTCGGGTTCCAACAACTGGATCAAGACCGGTGCCTTGCGCGTTCCGCCAACGTTGACCGGCACCATCTACGGGGATGATCCGGGATTCATCGATCCGGCGGGAAATGACCTGCGCCCTGCAACCGGGAGTCCTTTGATTGATGGAGGGGTTCTGCCCACCGTGCCGGTTCCGGGTCATGAGATCCCCAATCCGCTGCAAACACCGCTGAAAATGCCGCCCATGGCACAAATCGAGGTTTTGGGGACGGCGCAGGATCGTCTGGTCGTTCCCAACGACCAGTGGGATATCGGAGCCTATGAGGTCGTTGTGACAAATAATCCACCGGCGTTGGAGGCGATCGGAGATCGTACGACAACTGCGGGAGCACCGGTTTCGATCCAAGTTGAGGCGAGCGATCCAGATGACGACCCTTTGGAATTCTCGGGTACTGGAGATGATTGATCCTGAGTGGTGAGTATGTATCGTTGTTATGCTTACCACGAAAAAAGGGGGGGGGACACGAAGGTTGGAGAAGAGAGCGGATGTAATTGCGTCGTGCTCCTCGCCTCCTTCCTCCGTCGCTATTCGAGCTATGGAGGATACGTTGTGGTGAATAGAAGAATTTCTCCGGACAGGATCCACAGGATTGAATAAGAAGAGGTTCTCACGCAGAGCCGCAAAGCCGCAAAGGGAGGATGGATTGGGAGCTCTTTCGGTAGCGGAAATCGTGAGATTTCCGTCTTCCGGGATCTCGGATTGGAGAAAGATTGTTAGCCACAAAGCACACAGAGACTACAAAGGTTGGAGGTCAGTCATGGCAGTTCCTTCTTCGTGGTCCTTCGTTTGCTTCGTAGGGATCATGTCGTTTTCAATCCTGTAGATTCTGTCCAAAAAGTGAAGAGGAACAGACAGTATTCAACCACTGATGCACACTGATAGACACTGATGGGAAGATCTCCCGGGACGTCCATCGTCTTCGTCAGTGGTTGATTCCAGCTTCTTCCCTTTGGGTCTTGGGGTCTTTGCGTGAGACAAATCTTCTTCAATTCTGTGGATTCTGTTAATCTTGTCCAAAAAAGAGTTCTCCCCACCACAAAGGACGTGAAGAGCACGAAGGAGGAGAAGAGGCGGCTCGGTGATGACATCTCGCCCTGCCCGGTGCGGGGATGTTACATGCTGTGCGAGGGTTCGGGACGCTGGGTTGGATCGGACGATTGTCTAGAAAACCCGATCGCGTTGGGATATCTGTTGCGGGTATGGATGAGCGTCCCCGCTCATCCGCAAGCGGATGGAATTGCCGGTGGGTTATGGCAAAAGAGGATGGCTGAAGCCACCCCCTCCGGAAGAGGGCCGTTGATTTCTAGTCCGGGGCAGAAGGTATGATAAAGATGCTTAACGACATAGCACACAAAGACCATAAAATTTGCAGGTGAGTGTTGGCAGTTTCTTCTTCGTGGTGAATAGAGCCTTTTGTTTTTCTTTACGACGAAGCGCGCAAGGATCATCAAGGGAAGATCAATTGGGAGATCTACCGTGTCGAAAAGCCGGCGGAGTTCTTGACAAAGTGGAGATGTTATTCCATTGGTTATAACATGATCAAAGAGACAAAAGTGCGTCGCATCGGAAATTCGCTCGGGGTGGTGCTTCCGAAGGAGGTGTTGCACGACATGAAGGTGGAGGAAGGTGCCACCCTTTACATCACAGGTGATGCCGAAGGGGCAGTTCGGCTCACGGCGGAGAATCCGGAATTCAGAGAGAAGATGGCGATCGCGGAGGAACTCATGGATCGTTATAGAAACGCGCTTCGGGAGCTTGCCAAATGAAGGAGCCTTTGTGGTTGAATCCGGATGAAATCTCAGCTGTCCATGCAGGGCTATTGAGTCGTTTTGGGGGAGCGGGTGGGGTGCGTGACATTGGATTGTTGGAGGCCGCGCTGCAGCGGCCGGTGAATCGCTTTCACTATGAGGATCCGTCCCCTAGCCTGTTTGAATTGGCCGCGGCATACGCAGAGGCAATTGTGGGTAAGCATCCTTTTGTAGACGGAAACAAGCGAACCGGGTTTGTTGCAGCTGCGTTGTTTCTGCAATCGAACGGATATCGTTTGGTAGCCAGTGAAGAAAGCGCGGTCGAGCGTACCCTTGCTCTGGCCGCACGTGCCATTGGGGAATCGGAATATGCCGCATGGCTCACCGAAAATTGCGATCCGTCGACGGGTAGTTGATTGGTGAAGCTCCGGATTCTGTTTGGATGGCCTCAGAGTCTGCATTTCATGGAAAGCGTCGGGTGGGGGCAAAGGGAGAATCCGTGATTGAAACGACGCATGTGATTTGTCATGAATCAGGACGAATCCGGGTGTGTCTTCGGTTTTTTCACATGCGATGACCTGTTTTTTCCGGAGAGCGGTCTGTGTTTCCTTCAAACCTCATTGTTTTCATGCATCCGGCAATTATGAAAGAAATGCACCTTTTCAGGCTGCTTCGGGTTTGGCGTGAGGCGGGTCATGCTGAACTGCCCGTTGAGTCAAATTAAGCAGATGGATTGGAATTGGATGAAGGGTTTGCATCGGGCTCGGGGTAGTTCAGTCATGGGTTTTGCGCCTGTGCGTATTGGGAACGTTGGGTACCCCCCTGCGTGGAACGATCAAACACAACCCTTGAGAGCAAGAGGAGAAATGCCATGAACGAAAAGTCCGCCATCCGGTTTCTGAGAATAGCCATGGGCACGGTTATGCTGCTACATGGAGTAATGAAGGTGATGGGAGGGCCAGCCTTCTGGCGGAACCTTGGAGGCCTGCCTCCGATGGTGCCCGACATCGGTTGGCTCGAGTTGGGTTTGGGTGTGGTGGCCACCTTGATTGAGCTTGTCGGTGGTCTGATGCTGATCCTTGGATGGCGTGTGAGGCTGGCGGCCATTGCGCTTGTGGCGGTGATGCTGGTCGCTTTTACTTACCATTTGCCGAACGTGGACGGATTCCGCACGCTGATGACCAACACCTGGCCCTTAGAGCTGGCATTGGTTATCGGGGCTATTGCGTGGATGCATCCCGGGAGTAGGCGTTCGGGTGCATAGTATTGAGTTCTAGCGCACTGACTCGTGCTCTGGACGGGGATGGGGGGGCTCAAACTATTTTCCGTTAACCCGTCATAGGCTAATTGGAGATTCCTGTGTAAGCGATCGTGGTGTTGGCGTGGGTGTTGGATTGGTTGCTGTCCTCACAACTCGATAAAACCTGCTGGGACTGCCGCCGGACGACAGCTGTAATGAGCTTCTCCACCTCTCTTTGGCCTGAGCCAACATTCCCGGTGTTCCAAGTGACGAAGTCCGAGAGCTTTAATTGATGGGCGAATGATACTTTTTCACCGGGTTTAAGGGTGGCACCGATCTTTTTGCGGCCGATCTCCTCAGACATAGCACATTGATTGTAGGTTTTGGGCGGGTAGCGGGTGTTGACCACGAACAGGACTTCAAGCGGACCGTTCACCGCGGATAGCTGGCCGGGGCCCGTGTTTGTGAGGGTTGCGTTAAGCCGGACGGTCCCCTTTTTCCTTTTTTCGCATTGAGGTGCATGACCAGATCGCTGCAAAGTCGGTGCGGTGCCTTATCCGATGCCGTGTTTCCGTATATTGAAGAACCCCGACTGGTCGGGCTTTATGGAGGTCAAAGTCCGGGGTGTCAGGGAGCGGGATTAGGGTCGGGGCTGCCCAGTGAATCCGTGCCGTGGTCGGTTTTTGTTCCACGGATGGACCGGTTGAAGGCGGGGTGCCGGACGCTGGTCAGAGTGCCGGAGCATAGTCCTTCGGACAGGACAAACTCCACGGAGAACGGACCTTTTGCGTTTCCATAACCGTAGCCGATCCACTCGCCCTCATAGCGGTTGACGCCGGGATCATCCGAATCGATGCGGTGGGCTTTGAACATGCCCTGATTGCCGTATGTGTCGTGCCACTCTCCATAGAAGCGATCATTCCACACAACGCCGGTCCACGCTTCCCATGGATTCATGAAAGCCGGATATCCCTGGCTTTCGCCCGACCAGACTCCGTTAATCGCGAGCGGTTCAATCCCGACTCCGATTATCGACTGGCCTTTGAAGGGCTCGCTGCTGGTGATGCACCCTACGACCGTGTAGATTCCCCTTTCCGGAGCGATGAACTCGTCGGTCTGGTAGAGGAGGGACTCCCCGGGTTGAAGGATCTCGGTCCCGGTAATCTGGATGAAGTTTCTATTCGCGGACCATGTCCAGATCGCGTTTCCGGATGCGTCGAACACGTTGAAGTCGAAGCGCTGGCCGGAGGCAAAGTCCAAACGCATGGGAGCATCTCCTTCGTTTCGGGCATCCAGCACCATCCCAACGGGTTCGCCCGTTTCATATACGCGCTTATCGGTGGATACCGTGACGCTTAGTGTATCCCAACGGATCGCTTCAGAGGAGGAATCCGCACCGGTCGAGGCGGCTTGAGCCTGCGTCAATGCAATGAGGAAGGCGATTGTCGATAGTGACAGCGGTGCAAGTCTTGAATGGTTCAGGATTGATTTCATGAGCTTGAATCAGTGGGTTGAAGCTTCGCAAACCCGGTAAATACCGGACTCGCGGGGCGCATCCGGACCGGGAACGGCCAACGCCTATCCGGTCTGAAGCATGGTTTCCCTTTCGATATACTCCGCCGAATGGATTCCGGTTTCAGAAACTTACTCAACCACCCCGACTTCTCGCGTTGAACGTTATCGTCATCCCACTGCAGAGTGGGAACCCGACGAAACGGGGAGTGAATAGCCATCGATCTGGGCGATGTCGAGGGGCTGCAGGTTTGAAGAAAAGAATCTCAACCACCGAGAGCGCAGAGGACACAGAGGTTGGTGAAGAGATCTGCAGTGATTTATTCGCGCTTTTCGAGTCCTTTGTTTCGCGCTATCGCTTGAGTGTCTTTCGGCTCGAAAGTGGTGGAAGGGGCTTTTTTGGACCGGAATAACAGGATCCACAGGATTGAAGAGGATATCCTCGCGCAAAGACCGGAAAGGAGAGCCCTGATTTTGGCGAGGTTCCCGCATTAAACTGCGGGAGGTTCCGGATCGTGGAATCGACTCGAAGGAGGGGATGGCCGTGTCACCGATGGACACACGAAGCTTGTTTGAATCGATCCAATTTATTGCTTGATTTCTTCTGGACCCCTCACCATATTCCAAAACTTCAAAGCGCACCCTTAGCTCAATTGGATAGAGCATCTGACTACGGATCAGAAGGTTGGGGGTTCGACTCCCTCAGGGTGCGCCATCTTGTTCATCGGGCGTGCCGGTGATCATCAGGCAAAAATCTGCCGGTCGAGGCTTCGGAATTGGATGGCCTCGAAGAGGTGATCGGAAAGAATGTCGGGGGATCGCTCCAAGTCCGCGATGGTGCGTGCGACTTTCAAAATGCGGTCATAGGCGCGGGCGGACAAATGAAGCTGTTCCATGGATTGTTCGAGCATGATTCCGTCGCGTTCCTGAATCCTGCAGTGTTTGCGGATGTCGCGGGTTTGCATACCCGCATTGGAGTGAATCGATGTGCCTTTAAAACGGGAGTTCTGGATGGCACGTGCGTTTTCAATGCGTTGGCGCATGGTGGCCGATGATTCACCTTCAGTCTGGTTGCGCAATTCGGATACCCCGAGCGCGGGGACGTCCACATGTAGGTCGATACGGTCAAGAAGTGGCCCACTGATCCGCGATCGATAGCGCTGGATCTGGGCCGGGGTCGAGCGCATGGAGTTTCCGGATTTGCCGTCATAGCCGCAGGGGGTCGGGTTCATGGCCGCGACCAGCATGAAGGAGCAGGGCAGCGTGATTTTTCCACGGCTCCTCGAAATCGTGACTTGTCCGTCTTCAAGTGGTTGGCGCAGGACCTCGAGGGTGGAGCGTTTGAACTCAGGCAGCTCGTCGAGAAACAGCACCCCATGATGAGCGAGGGATATCTCGCCGGGCCCGGGAATCGCGCCGCCGCCGAGTAGACCGATGTCGCTGATGGTGTGGTGAGGCGCGCGAAACGGCCGTGCCATGCGAAGGGAATCGTTTCCGAGCGAGATCCCGGCGGCTGAATGGATACTCAGTATTTCGAGGTATTCATCGAGGGTCGGATCCGGCATGATGGTCGGTATCCGTTTAGCGATCATTGACTTGCCGGACCCGGGCGGTCCGATCATTAGAAGGTTGTGTCCGCCTGCGACTGCGATTTCCACTGCACGCCGGGTGGTGTGCTGGCCCTTGATGTCGGAAAAATCTCCGCTGTGGAGTTCTTTCTTGCGCAGGGAATCGAGGGTGGCTGCGGAGTCAATCGGGAGAATGGATGTATCACCTTCCAAAAAGGAGCGCGCTTCCGCCAGGCTGGAGACCGGATAGATCGGGACGGAGTCCACCAAGGCAGCTTCAACTGCCGACTTTGGCGGAAGCAGAACCCCTCTTACGGGAAGGGTCCGTGCAAGCAGTGCGGTCGGGAGCCCGCCCTTCACGGGTCGGGTTTCCCCGGATAGCGCCAGCTCTCCCGCGATCAGGTAGTCCGCGAGGGGTTCGGGGCGCATCTGCCCGGTTGCCGCCAGCAGGCCGAGTGCAATGGGAAGGTCAAAGCTGGGGCCCTCTTTGCGGAGGTCTCCGGGTGCGAGGTTTACCGTCGCCCGTGTGTGCGGAGTGGAGTGTCCGCTGTTGATGAGTGCGGAGTGAACGCGATCCTGGGACTCCCGAACCGAGGCGTCTGGAAGCCCCACAATGCAGACCCTCGGGTCGCCTTCGAGACCGGTGTTCACTTCAACTTGAACCGGGAGCGCTTCAATCCCGAGAAGGGAGGCCGAATGTGTTTTTGCCAACATTGCGTGATTGAATTACTTCAAACGAAAGTGCGGATAAGTGCAAATCAATAGATGATATCCAATTGCATGCGTCGTTGGATGATGATGCATGATATAAAAACAGGTCGTGACGATAGGGCCGGATCCGGGGAGGCCGGTGGGTTGGAATCCCCTGAGATGGCGTCGTTCCGGGTTCAGACCGTCGCCGGCGATTTGTTCCGATGGAGTCAACGTTTCGATGAACCGGGTGGAAAATGGTGGTGTCGGCGGTTGACCCGGTTGGATTTCCAGATTGGGTATCCCGGATCACAATCCCATGCGCGTTCACATCCTGCAACATGTTTCCTATGAGGGTCCCGGCTGTCTTGAAGGACGGCTCGGACAATCCGGCGATTCAGTGTTGGTGAGCCATCTTTACGAGTCCGGTCCGGTTCCCGATGTGTCAGCCGTTGATGGGTTGATCGTGATGGGTGGCCCGATGAGTGTGAACGATCTGGACGTGTTCCCGTGGATGCGCGCTGAGATGGACCTGATACAGGATTGCATTGATGCTGAAAAACCGGTTCTGGGAATATGCCTCGGGGCTCAATTGATTGCGCGGGTTCTGGGATCGAATGTCCGCAGGAATAACTGGCCCGAGATTGGATGGTTTCCCGTCCATAGCGTTGTTTCCGGGGAGGCCGATGCTTTCCGGTTTCCGGATTCCCTGGAAGTGTTCCACTGGCATGGCGAAACCTTTGACCTGCCGGCAGGTTCGATAAGGTTGGCCGCAAGCCAGGCTTGTGAGAATCAGGCCTTTCAGTTTGGGAAACATGTGATTGGTCTGCAGTTTCACCTTGAGATCACCCCGGATTCCCTGCGCGGAATGGTGGATCATGGCCGGGATGAAATGATTCCTGGTCAGTTTGTTCAGGACGCGGAGCGTATTCTGTCGGTGTCAGAACCGGTCTACGAAACCTCAAATCTATGGATAAATCGGGTACTGGATCATCTGCGATTCGGAATTCCGGATCCCGGATTGGGAATTAAAGAAAGAGGATTAACCACAAAGCACAAGGACACGAAGGGTGGAGAGGAATGGAACCACGAAAGGAGCGTGGGTTTTTCGAAATCTATGGAAATCCGCGAAATCTGCGGATGAGAGTGTCTATTTGGGGAAAGGGAAGATGTTATCACGCAGAGACCCCAAGGGAAGAATAGTGTTCTCGCGCAGAGACGCGGAGGGATAATGGGTTGTTAACCTTGTGGCCGGGGCCATCGTTGTGGCGAGCAACGAGCCATCCAGAGAGCGCAGTGATCGATGTTGGAAAGCATTCATAAGCAGCGATCGGCCTGACGCGCTCGCTGGAACGTGAAATATCGGAGGGGATCTTCCAGCCCGCTATATGTGAAATGGAGAATTGATCGAATTGGGTGTAACCGGGGCCCCCTTATCGGCGTGTTTGTTTGTGTATGTCACAGCCAGAGAAGAGCCCGGGAGGGTTTCGCATCTGAATTTCCAAATAATCAATCCAAATAGAAATGACTATGAAAACAGTATCGAAAATTACATTGGTATGCGTATTTTCGGCATTATGCCTTGCCTCATCCTTGAACGCAGCCCGTCCGGGGCGGGGTGGTGATTCGGGCTTCTACCCGCAGCATCGGGCGTTTGCCGGATGGTCTGACTCGGATCGGGGGGGGCATGGACCACGCGGGATGGCAGACCCGGGTATGCGTCTCATCCAAATGGGAAGCCGACTGGACCTGAGCGATGAACAGGAGACCGCAATCCTTGCACTGTCCCAAAAATACAGAACGGAACTCAACGCACACCGGGAAAAGGCAGTGGCCCTTCGCAAGGCAGTCAGGGATGCCATGCAACACGAGGTGTTTGATGAAGCCGCCATTCGGGCTGCGCTCGAAGCAATGCATCCAGTAATGACTGAAGGAGCTGTGATGCGGGCGCGTTACCGTCACGAGATCTCACAGGTCCTGACCGAAGAACAACGCACCAGGTTGGAAGCCTTCCGGGATCGTTTGGGCAAGCGCTTCGATGGCAAGAAGGACCGTCGCTTCGGACGGGATGGTCGCTCATGGGGACCACGTGGTGATCGCGGGGCATGGGCGCAAGGTCCAGTGGAGTCGGCCAACGCGCAAGAGTAGTCTTTGGTCCTCGAAGGATTAAGCACGAAGCCCGGCCTCAGTCGATCCATTGACAAGGGCCGGGTTCTTTTGATAGTAATGGCATTTACCTGCCCCGAACCATGGATTCAAATGACAAGGATACGACAGACCCGGCTTCCGATCAGGAGCTGGCTGTCCGATCGCTTCAGGGTGATTTGAGTGCATATGATGAAATCGTGAGAAGATACCAGATCATGATCGCGCGCAGCCTGTATCGTTTCTGTCCGGAAAATGCGGACCTCGAGGATTTGGTTCAGGATACGTTCTTAAAAGGATTCAGAAACCTTTCCAAATGGAAGCCGAAGATTCCTTTCGGTGTGTGGTTGAGACGGGTTGGATATAACCTCGCATACGACAGGCTTCGCGCCAGAAAGCGGAACCCGCTATACTTGAGGATAGAAACCTATGCAGCGGACGTTGGCAGGAAGGGGCTGGAGCTGCCGGATATGCCAGATCAATCAGGAGCCGCCGATCGCGGTGCTTTGACCCGGTCCGATCTGGTGCGTTGGTTGCTGGACAGGCTGGAGGCGCAGGACGCGATGATTTTGTCCCTGCAATATCTCGAGGAACTGTCGCTGGCGGAGATTGCCCTGCAAACGGGTTGGAGTATTTCAAAAATCAAGGTCCGGTCTTTCCGGGCTAGAAACAAACTGAGAAAACATCTGGACAACCATGAAGGACTCGAATTGCAATTTGCATCCGGTGTGGGATGAGGCGGTGCGCCGGGCAGAGATTGACGAAGCTCCGCCGATCGATGTTCGCGCAGGAGTCCGTCTGGCTCTTGAAGCTGAACTCAAAGCCGAATCGCTTCCATTGGCTTGGGAAGAGACCCTCTCAATGTGGTTTGGCGGCATGAAATTGCGCGTGCTATACGCTACGGTTGCAGCTTGTCTGGTTGCGGCAGTTTTCTTGTATCCGAGGGGGCGGTTGAGCGATTTGGAAGACGGTAGCCTGGATGAGGTCAGTGCGTTTATTGACTCGGGAGATTGGAGTGAGTGGCTATGATTCGGAAACTGCATTGGAGTGTCTTCGTAATATTGCTCGGAGTATTAGCTCTGGGTGTTGGACTCGGGGTTGTGGGAACCATGGCGGCGCTGAGGAGCAAGCTACCGGATGCCCCATCTGCTCCGCGCGACATCCGCGTCATGAGTGGCGGGGTCCGTATGGTGGACCGGGTGCTGGATCGCATGGATCATCGGTTGGCTCTGAGCGCGGAACAGAGAGAGGCGATTCGCGGTGAGATGACCCACACCGCGGCTCAGTTCGGAGAGGTTCACCGGAAAACACGGGTAGAATTGGAGGCCTTGTTCGCTGAATCACGGTCGCGGATTGAGAAGCATCTTAACGCCGATCAGATCGAAGGATACCGGAAGTATTTGGAAGAAAGACAGCGCTGGCATTCCTCAAAGGGAGACCGTTTTCCGGGGCGTGCGGATCGGATGCGCGGTCGGGATGGCCACGAGCCGTCCGACAGGCGTCACGGACGCGAAGAAGTTCCCCCAACACCCGATCAGTAGTATCATGGTTTCACAAGATGACTTTCGGCTGCCTTGCGGTCCGCGCAAAGCGATTCGCGGGATGGTTTGGTTTCCTCGCATGCTGGACAAGATCCGTTTACATGCTCAGGGAGCGTTGCCGGCTGACTATACCCCGTGGCTTGGAAAGGGCTTTGACGGCAGGTGTCTTCGTTTTCTGCGCGTGGACTACGGTTCCCTCGTTCAACGGACGTTGGAGGGTGGAAGCGATGAGGAAATCCTTCAGTGGTGTTTTGCGCAGGGCCGTATGCTCTCGGACGAGGACATCATGATATGGTCGGACTTCCTCAGGAAAAGGGGCTTGCGGGATGGTCCGGAGATCCAGGCGGATCTTCAGATGTCGAAAGAAAAGAGTGGCATTGGGCACCGCACCGATCTGGATACCTACTTCCGCTACAACGATGTGGACGAGGGCAGGGACCCCGATGGCGAATGCTGACCGGATCCGGGCGTTTAGGGCTCCCAGCGTGGAGATCAGGGAAACGCCCACCATGCGATGCCTTCATAGGCGAGCTGAGATGGTTTGATGTTCGCGATGATCCAGTCTTTTTCATCTTCACTGATCGTGAAAAAGTGCGAACCCGTCATGAGTGAAAAGAATCGGTAGACCGGCAACGCCCCTTGAACCGGACCGGGCAGCGCGTAAAACGCAAGCCCCTCCAAGGTGAACCTGTCCGATAGCCGGAAGAGGACAGAGTCGACTTCCTCCTCGTTCATGGTGTAGAAATGGCTGCCCGAAAAGCTATTGAAGAGCCGGTAGACGGGAAGTGCGCCGGCATCCGTAGTCTGTAGAACGTTTTGGCATACGCCTTCCAGTGCCCAGAGATCAGCCGGGAGGTTCGCGATGATTCCGTCCCTTTCACTCTGGCTTGCGGTGAAGAAGTGGCTGTTGTTGTCCTTGCGGAGAAAGCGATAGAGCGGGGTGAGTGTGTAGGCACTGTTTGCGGTTTGTGATTCCTTTATGACGACGTCAAACTGCATCCCATCATTGGTGTAGCTCAGGTTCTCCACCGTGAAATAGACCTGGTTTGGATCCGACTCCGTGCGGCCTACATAAGGTCCTGTCACATCACGATTCCCCGGGGCCCAAAGATCGTTCTTACGGGGCTGAGTCCCATATCCCGGGTTTTTCCCCGGTTTTTCCAAACGCAAGAATGGGGGATTTTGGAAGTTGCCACCGTCCTGCCGGTTGGTGTTGACGTGATAGATCGCCAAGCCCCGGAAGTCAGGATAATCCTGGCTACTGCCAAATCCCGATTCCGGCTTGTCCCGGAATTCGATGAGCCAGTATTCAGCCGGATTCCGGGTGGGAATCTTGATTGCTTCGAGATGCAGCTCGGCCGGGCGCAGTAAAATTCCGCGTTGGGTCCGCGTGATGATCTGGGGAGAAACCCAACCCATGGCGCATCGTTCAAAGGCACTGAACCCATGCGCCGGGGTCGGCCATGAGTTCGACATTACGGTGAGGTATCCAAGTGTGTCGTAGTCGCCGTAGACATCGGGTTGCTCTCCGTTGATTCGGGTATGGCCGGCCTCGTGGTTGAAGTTGCCGATCGCACGAACCCGAATCGATTGGCTGGCTTGGCCATCGTGAAAACAATCGATTCCGTTGTTGATGCTCCGGCCTCCGATCGCCCATGAATACTCAGCGTCATTGATCGATCCGATCATGAATACGGTGTCCATGATTCCGTCCCGGTTGGCATCGTAGTCCGCAGGATTCACCACATGCTTTACTTTATCGGCAACCGCATCCCGGTATTCCCACCATCCCTCGAAAGCGTTGGGCCCCAGTCTCTGGTCAAGTGTGATCCTATGGATATCCCACTCATAGAAATGGGTGTTCAGGCTCATCCATGCCCAGTGCGACTCCATGGTGTTGAGGATCTCTTTGATCTCAGCCTCCGATTTGATAGCTTCCGATTGATAGTTTCCCTGATAGTTTTCGAGGCGATGGTTGGCAAAGTCCACAATCACGCAAAGCCCTTTCACATTTCGGACGGATTGGGCCTGGACAATACTTCCGGGGTGCACGGCGATTATAAGTGCCAATGCGAATGAGCGTATGAGGTTCTTCATTGTTTTGTGATTGGATTGGACTCTTCCCGATCTCAACAAACCGCAAGTAGTGATGTTTTGGCCAGAGTGGGAGATTCAGAATCCACGCAGTAGGTGTGCCAACCCGTGAGTGAATTGCATAGGTTGTTTGTGGATCGTGGATTAGGTAATGTTTTGTGGCGTTAATGCGCGGATCCGAAACAACGATAATCCGTGGATTCCACGGATTTTGGTGGTTTCATCGATACCACCGGCTGTGTCAGAGGATGGTGTCTATTTTGCCCCGATCACGGCATGGACCGGTAGATGGAGGAGGACTGCTCTTCCGTAGCGGAAGGCGTGAGCGTTCCGACTGGGGGATTGGATTCGAAAAGAAGAAGTTTAACCACAGAGCGCACAAAGCGCACAGAGGGGAAGATGGGAATCTTAACCACGAAAGGCACGGAAAGCACGAAATGGGAGCGGCTCATTGAGGACGCCTCGCCCTACCGGGTGCGGGACTCAGAGTAGGGAGGAAAGAAAACGTCAGCCACTGATGAAGAGGATGAACACGGATATCGGGCATGTTGGATGTTTTTCCGTCCGTGTGGCGGGATACACTGTGGTGAATCGATACCCATGTTCTTTGTGGTTTTTTTTTCTGTGTGGCTAGACCAACCCTCTCTGTGTTCGTGTTTTTTGTGCGGTTCGTGGTTCCTCTTCTTTTGTGTTGGTGTGCGAAAGAGAGGTGCGAGCAAGGATGATCCCGCTACTACCGGTGGCCGCCACTGCGGAAGATATCGACGATGATCCAGAAGCCGAAGACCATGGAGATGAGGTAGCCGAGAATTCCGAGGGCAGGGAAACCCCAAAGGAGGGGTTGGACGCCGGTGGTGATGACCATGGATGAGCCCATGATGAGGGCACCGATGATGATGGCAAGCACCAGACGGTTCGCAGATCGGTTGAGTGTGCGGTTGAGATCTTCGAGTCCACGGTGATGGAGGCGGATTCCGATGTCCTCGTTTTCGATCCGTCGGATCAGCCGGAGGGCGTCTGCGGGAAGTGCGTTGAGGCAGGAGAGGCTCTCCTCAAGTTTCCACCCCAGGTTTCGCAGGAGGGAGTCGGGTGCCCAGCGCTCTTTGGTGAGTGCGGTCAGAAAAGGGGTAGCGGTGGAGACGATCGAAAAGGAGGGATCGAGTGCATCACCGGTTTTCTCGAGCGAGAGGACGGCTTTGGCGAGCAGAACGTAGTCACGGGCCACGTCGATGCCGTTCGAGCCGAAGACAAAGATGAGGTCGAGGATGACGGATCCGGCATCGTCGAGGTTGAGTTCTCCGCCGTAGCGGTCGAGAACCTGTGTGATCTCCATCTCGAGCTGCTGTTCATCGACCATCCGGTTGCTGTCCATCATCTTGATGGCCCGGCGTGCGATGCGCTCGACATCACTGGATGCGACTGCCGCGAGCAAATCCGCGAGGTCGTGCCGCATGCGCCGGGTGAGCTGACCTGCCATTCCCCAGTCGATGAAGCAGATGCGGTGGTCCGGAGTCACCAGGATGTTTCCGGGATGGGGATCCGCATGGAAGAAGCCGACGGCGAACATCTGGTGAAACACGGAGGCGCCTCCGTATTCCACGAGTGCTCTCCGGATATCGGCAGGGGCGTCTATTTGGTCTGGTGGGATTCCGTCCACGTGTTCGGTTACCAGAACGGAGCGGGAACTGATTTCCTTGTGAACTCTTGGAGCGAATACCTTTTCCGGATGTGGATTTCGGGCGTTGAAAAGGGTGGAGTTCCGCGCTTCCTGCTGAAAGTCGAGCTCGGAAAGGAGCCCTTTTTTGAGGGTTTCGACTACCGCAGGCAGGTTGTAGGGTCGATAGGTGTCCACCCGCTCGTGAAGTTCGCGTGCGAGCCAACTCAGGATTTCGAGATCGGAAGTGAGGGCGGGTTTGATGTCGGGTCGCTGGATCTTGACGGCGACAGTTTCGCCGGTGGCCCGGAGCTTGGCGAGATGAACCTGTGCGATGGATCCACTGCCGATGGGCTCAGGCTCGATGGATGAAAACACGGTTTCGAGCTCATCGCCGAAGGCATCTTTCAGCGTGCGGCTGATGCTTTCGAAGGGCTCGGGTCTGACTTGGTCGCGCAGGCTTTTCAGCTCGTCAATGAGGGCGGGGGGAAGGATGTCGGGGCGGGTGGTGAGGATTTGGCCGATTTTGATGAAAGTGGGGCCTAGATCCTCCAACACCATGCGGATGCGCGTCCATGCGGTGAGGGGTTCCTCCCGCCGCGGCGCAAAACGGTCAAACCAGCTCGCAGGGATGTTGATTTGATCCAACAGGCTTCCGAAGCCATGGCGCATCAACACCGTCATAATCTCCTTTGCCCGGACGGCGTCGCGGTAGAGGGAAAACGGTTTCAAAGGATCGGGTCAGAGTGGGATGGTGAAGGCCGGATGGATTGTCATCCACCGGGGCTCAATCTTCCGCCTTCTTTTGCTTCGTCGCAGGCTTTGCGGCGGCTTCGAGCGCGGCGATCCGGGCTTCGAGCGCCTTCATGTCTTCCTGCCTTGCGAGCTTGGCCTTTTTCAGGAGGTCTTCAAAGGTCTTGGCAAGCTCGGTTCGGGATTGTTCCCATTCCTGACGACCTTCTTCGACCACCTTCTGGGCGGTTTTGCGGGCTTCGTCGGCCGAGAGTTTTCCTTTTTCGACAAGTTCAGAGAGGCTTTTTTCCACGCGTTCCGCAGTGACAACGGTTGCCCCTAATCCTGCCAGAAGTGTTTTCTTGATAACGTCGAGCATAGTGCAATCAGGATACTTCATATACCCGGTGGTCGGCAAATCAAAAAGCGGGATATTGCTGAATCCGGTTGTTTGATGCAGGGGTGGATGGTTTGCAAAGCAACCAAAGGAGATGGGCGGGTCGGGCGGATGCTGGAGATTATCCCAAGGTGGAGTATGGTTACTGAGCCGGGACTCCGAGTTCAACTTCCCGGAGCTCGGCTTCGCGCTGCTCGCGAAGGTTGATGGTGGCGAAATCGGATTCGGGATCGGGGAAATGCAGGGTAAATGCCATTGCGGGCTCCCATGAAACGGTGCCGGATTCCATCACGAGATCGAGCAAGTGTCCGCCGAAGGTGCGGTCGTCCGATATCAGGTGGAGGTGGAATCCGGGAACATTGACCCCCTCGAGGTATTCCGGAACCCAAAACCCGAATATTTCACCGGTGACGGTTTCCTTCTCGAAGCGCACCTGCTCATTTCGCACGACTTCGACGAGTGGCTGGTAGGGCTCCTCCTGAGCGGGAACGCTGCGTGTGACAACCCGGCTGAAAGTGCCTTTGATGTGGACTCCGTATAGGTGATTGAGCGAAAGGAACGCGTTCTCAACAGTGGCTTCGAGGGCCTCGAGCGTTTTCGGCTGCTTGATCGGAATCATGTCGATCGCATCAAAGTCCATGACTGTGGCAAAAGGAGTGGTAATTGAATCCGGCTTGGGACGGGCAATGGAGCCATCTGCCTTGATCTGAAAAAGCTCACCGTTGAGCAGCAGCAACTCACCGTCGAGCTTATGGAACGTCCCGATCCCGTAGTGCCCTGGCCTCATCAGGCGTGAACATGGAAAATCGCTATCGTAGTCGCCGGCAAGCAGGCTGTCGATGGTGGCATACTGATGGATGTGGGATGCTCCGTTGGCGAGAAGGGTGGACGCAAGGAGGGTCCAGAGGAAGGTGAGGTAGCGGTTCATGGTCACAGATGTTGGAATATGGATATCGAAAGGTCCATCCGAAAGCAGTCATCGATGGAGTGTATTTGACTGTTTTTGGGGATGGGATTGTCTAATGGTATGGTCAACGATGATACCGCATCTCCATCCTCCGTCAAACGTGTGGTGAAGGACCCTCCTCCGGGTCTCTCCATTGAAGCATCGGGAGAAGGGCTGACAATCGTCCGTAGCTGGAGGAATTGGGCGGTGGTGCCATTGGTGATTTTTTGTGTGATCTGGAATGGTATGATGGTGACTATGTTCTGGGTGGCTCTGGCAAATGGGCAGCACGAGATGCTGTTGTTTGGTTCGGTGCACGCTGCAGTTGGGCTGGGAATTCTCTACTCCGTGCTCATGCGGCTCTTTAATCGAACCAGAATCACGATCTCATATCGGAATATTGAGGTGAGGAATGGCCCCTTCCCTTGGCCCGGGAGCAGATCCATCCCGGTCTATGAACTGGAGCAGGTTTATGTGAGGAGGGTGTTGGTCCGGAGCAAGAATGGAACCCGTCACGTATTCCGGTTGATTGCCTTGGACAAAAGCGGAAAAGAGACGGTGTTGGTGAAGTCCCTGGAGTCGGAGGACCATGCACTTTTCATCGAGCGTGAAATCGAGAGCATTCTGGGAATCAAGGACCGACCGGTCGACGGGGAGCATCAGTCCGATCCGTTTCGTCGAAATGCTCCATCAATCAGTGAGATGATCCGCATCGGAAGGGATGCCATGGAGAAATCCCGGCGAGATCAGGATAAGCCTTGATCCAGCCGGGATGGTAGGTGATCCTGCGCCCGGGGTGGCGCTTACTCGGCCGGCATTTTTACTTTGGAAGCCTGAATATACCAACTGTTGCCGACGGTGTCGGATGCAAATGGAGGAGTTTTTTCCGGCTTATCGCTGACTTCCGTGCGGAGCGTGAGATCAAAAACCCGTGCGAGCCCGGCCTCCTTGTCCTGTGGCTCCTGAAGGGCTACTTTGACCGGTATTCCGTAGGATGTGGGGGATCCGAGCGTACGGGTCTGCACCGACCAGTCGCCGGTGATAGCGAATCCGAGCAGGGTATAGTTGTGTTTGGGATCTTTTTCCCAGTTCTCAACGAGATAGGCTTTGGCCCCCTTGCGTGTGTCCGGGTTTCCAAGGCATTCGGGCCACTCCACTTGATTGATCTTGTCCATGTAGGCCTTTGTGTCGGCTGCGACAATCGCCGGGACATCAGGAACTGAAGATGGGTCTGCGGCGGTTGCCCGGGCAATTTCGTATGTGGCAAGAAGTTCGATGTGGCGCTGGAGTCTGAAGAAGTCATGGTTGCGATCGAGTCCGGACAGCATGTTCTGGAGTTGATCCATCACGCGGACATGGATTTCTGATGGAAGGCTGTCCAACCGCTTCATTTCCCTCTGAATGTCGCTCCATGCGATACCCGGGGCCGACTCTCCCAACGCTTCTTCAATCGCGTCCCTATCCGAACCATATTTGGACGCAAAGGCATCAATCCGGGATTGGATGGACGGGCGGACTTCCTTGTTGAATTGGTTCAGCTTGTGCCATGCTTCCGTCACTTTGTCCAAGTCAGACTCACAGGAGAGGTTAACGATCGGGTTGTGCCAATCCGTCCTGAAGTGTTCGAGCAGTTCCTGCATGGCGGTGAGGTCGGAAGCATCTGGTTCCGGGGTCGCTCCAGCCGCCATGACTTTGTCGATGAGTTCTTGTGTGGCCTTCGTCACCGCTTGAACCCTTTTCCTCATGGCAACAACTGTCGGGTGATCACTGGCATTGTCTTTTCCGGCAGCATCCTCGAGAGATGCGAGGAGTTCTCCGGCTTCCTTGATTCTTCGTTGGACCGATTGCGTGACAAAGCTTGCATCCCCTTCCGTGGACTCGCCGGAGAGCACCCGTTCGAGTCGGGTTTTATGGGTGGATTCAAGCGCCTGGATCTCCCTTTCAATAAGTCGATGCGCTTCCCGTGTGTTGCGCGGCAGAGCAGGGGATTGTGAAGAAGAGGGGGTTGCAGCAGCGGAAGCGGTTGACGTCGCGGCGTGAGTCGAAGTGCGTCTTTCGATGTCGGATTTGAGTTTGGACACCTTGTTTTCAAGCGTTTTCAGCTGGGGAGAATTCGAGTTCTCCCCCTTTAATGCGGTGATCGCTTCCTCCGCATCTGCAAGCTTCAAAGAAGCTTCTTCTATTTTGCCCGAGAACATGGCGTTCTGAGCTTGCCTGAGTGCATCGTTGGCTGCCTTTAGTTGAGCGGCTTCGTCCGCGACCGCGGTATTGAAGCCGAATAAGATTGCGGCGATAAGAAGCAGTTTCGGGAGAATAACACGTGTCTGCATGGGGATACTCCTTTTGAATAGGATTGTAGGTAACGGGCGTCTTCAATTAAGCCTTTTATTGGAAACTTGTAAATCCCTTAGTTTGGCGGATAATGCAGACCCCGATATGCGGATCTTTGCCGGATTGTCCCGATCGGTGTCGGTGTGGCGATGAGAGTGAAGATGCCCATCGGGAATGCTCAAACGTTTGAGTTTTTCCTTGCGTTTTTTTTCCCTAAGTCTTGAATCGTCATCCTGCCATCTTTATCGCCCCTTTTCGCAGCAGGGAAGATGACCTGTGGATTGGGGAGGTACGAATCATCCTGTCAGATCATCCTATCAGCCATGCGTGTAACTCAGAAGAGTATAGCGGACAAAATCGGTGTGTCGGTTTCGCTTGTTTGCCGGGTATTGTCTGGCCGGGCTGACGAAATCGGAGTATCGGATGAAACCCGCCGGAAGGTGATGGAGACTGCGGAGGCGTTGGGATACGTTCCGAATCTGGCGGCTCAGACCCTCCGCGGGAAGCCATCGAGGACGATTGGAGTGGTTGTCTACGACTTTCAGGACTCCTTCTTCAGCGACCTTGTGGGTCATCTGCAGCGCATAGTCCACAGTGCCGGCTATTCGACGGTGATTGTGGGTTTCACGGATCGAGAAATTGACACGCAGGATTTGTCGCCCCTGCTGCAACGCTCTCTGGACGCCGTGATTGTGGTGGGAAGCGACCTTAGCGGCAATGTATTTGACCGGCTTAAACATGTTCCCGTTTTCCGGATCGGAATCGGGTTTCCCGGAGAGTCCACGATCTGCTATACAGCTGATGAAGACCGAGCGGCCCTGGAGCTGGCGTCTTACTTGAAGGAGCGTCAAGTCGGCAGAGTCATGTGTGTGCGGCACATTTCCCCCATTTTGGAGCGACGGGTTGAAGGCATGAGGCGGGCGATTGAAAGTGCTGGAATCAAGGTTGAGTCAATTGTGGCGCCAAAGGGAATGCGAAATTTTGATGCCGGTTACTGGATGGCAACGGAAAGGCTGAATGCAAAGTCATTGCCGGATGCGGTGGTATGCGCGATTGACCTGATCGCTCTGGGGGTGATCCATGGTGCTTTGAGCCGCGGTATTCAGATCCCCGATCAGCTCAAGGTAACAGGCTTTGACGATATTGCCGTGTCGCGTCAGATTTACCCGTCGTTAACGACCTTTGCACAACCGGTGGTGTCGATTGTGGAGCGGATTGTGGAGCGGATTGCACAGAGCAATTTTAAGACAGGTGTCGAACATGTTTACTGTCCGCTTGTTCGCCGCCTTTCTTGTTGATTGGAAATATAGTAGAACTGAGAACCCCCTGATACCCTTATGACCCTACCCACTGAACCATCCGGAGTCTCCGGCAAGTCCCAAACCCGTGTATTGCCATACATTCTGTTGGGAATGACTTTTGGAGTGATCATCGCGAGCGGATTGTTCGCGTGGAAACTTGGAAGTGACCGGGCCAATAGCACGGCTGTGGGGAATGTGAAGGAGTTGCGTTTGGCTCACGGACTCGATCAGAACCATCCAGTGCACACCGCGATGCTGCATTGGGCAAAACGCTTGCGCGAACTGTCCGGTGGAAAGCTGGAGTTGCAGATTTTTCCCAACGGGCAATTGGGTTCTGAACCCGAATGCACGGAACAGGTCCAGCGGGGAGCTCTTGCATTTGTGAAGACTTCAACCGCCGCACTTGAGGGGTTTGTGCCGGAAATGGCGGTTTACAGCATGCCCTATCTATTCCGGGATGAAGATCACTATTGGCAGGTGCTTGAGGGAGCGATCGGCAAGGAGTTGTTGGATGCAGGTCGAAACGTGGGGGTTCAGGGTGTGGTATACTACGATGCGGGAAGCCGGAGTTTCTACACGGTGCGCAAGCCGGTGATGCATCCTTCTGACCTCAAGGGGATGAAGATCCGTGTGCTTCCGAGCCGGACGCTGATGGACATGGTCTCGATAATGGGCGGTGCTCCGACTTCAGTGCCATGGGGAGAGCTCTACACCGCGCTGCAGCAGGGGATGGTGGATGGAGCGGAGAACAACGCGCCCAGCTTTGACACCAGCCGCCACTACGAGGTCGCGAAATATTTCTCGCTCGATGAACACGTGAGGGTTCCGGATGTGGTGCTGGCGAGTCGGATTGTGTGGGATTCGCTGAGTGACCAGGAAAGAGGCTGGATTCAAGAAGCCGCGGACGAAAGTGTGGATTTTCAGCGGACTCTTTGGCAACAGAGCACTGAGGAGACTATGAAGCGTTTGGCGGAGGGCGGTATCGAGATCGTTCATCCGGATAAGGCCGCATTTGAGGAGGCGGTGAAGCCGATGTATGATGCCGTGGCCGAAACTGCGGTGGGCAAATTGGCGGAACGCATCCGCGTGGTTGGTATGTCGGAACGGGAGGATGTTGAATGAGCGCGGGATACCAGAAACTCATACAGGGTCCGGTATGGCTGCTAAAGCAGGTGCTTGTGGTGGCCTTCGCCCTATTGGTTTTGGACGTCCTATGGGGCGTCGCATCGCGTTATGTGCTCGGTCATCAAAGCCGTTGGACGGAGGAGCTGGCGTTGTTTCTCCTGATTTGGGTTTCGATGCTGGGTGCGGCTGTTGTCTATGAAGAAAAGGCGCACCTCGGGGTCGACTATTTCGTGGGCAAGCTGGATGCCTATGCCCAGCGATGGGCCAGTCTCATGGTGGATCTCATTGTGATGGTCTTTTCCCTGCTGGTGTTAGTTTTTGGTGGTTGGGTTCTGGTGGTTGAAACGCTGAGAGCCGGGCAGATTTCCACCGCACTGGGGATTCCGATGGGATATGTATACATGGCAGTTCCGATCAGTGGCGTGTTTTTCGTGCTGTTTGGGTTGGGGCACATTGCAGCGACTGTCTTCAAGAAGGTTGAGGAAGTGGAACAGAAAGGGTGATGGGATTATGGAAATCGAAGTATTACTCCTGGTAGTTTCTTTTTTCGCCCTGCTGGTGTTGAACGTGCCGATTGCGGTTGCGATTGGTCTTGCGACCTTTTTCACGGTCCTGTCGTTGGGCAACGTTCCCACGAGCTACGTAGTGGCGCAGCGGATGTCCAGCGGGATTGCTAGTTTTCCCTTGTTGGCGATCCCCTTCTTTGTCTTTTCCGGGGTGTTGATGGGAGAAGGCGGGATGGCGCGGCGACTGATGGCCTTTGCGAATGCACTGATGGGTGGGTTCAAAGGCGGGCTTGCCTATGTGAATACGCTCACATGCATGCTTTTCGGTGCTGTTTCCGGATCGGCGGGTGCTGCGGTTTCGTCGATTGGGGGCTTCATGATCCCGGAGATGGAGCGCAACGGGTATTCGAAGCCATTCAGTGTGGCGTTGACGACCACTTCAGCAACCACGGGCCTTCTGATTCCCCCAAGCAACATCATGATTCTGTATGCTGTGGTGGCGGGGAATGTGTCGGTGGCCGGTCTGTTTATGGCGGGAGTCTTGCCTGGTGCAGTGGTGGGCTTGCTCATTATGTTGGCCTCTCGCCTCACGGTCAAAGGTGCCGCCCCTGCTAGGCAGAAGGGTGCACTCAAGATGGGAGATCTATTCAGGGCTTTTGGAAGTGCCATTCTCAGCCTGTTCCTGATCGTAATTGTACTCGGGGGTATTTTGTCCGGTGTCTTCACGGCTACCGAGGCATCCGCTATTGCAGTGGCCTATGCTCTTCTATTGGGAGTTGTCGTCTACCGGGAAATCAAGTGGAGTGCGCTCCCGTCACTCATCCTGAGATCGGCAAAGACCACCGCGATTGTGATGTTCCTTGTGGGTGCAAGTCAGGCAATGAGTTGGGTGCTGGCGTACGAGAATGTTCCCCAGATGGTGAGCAGCGGTTTGCTCAGCCTGACCGAGAATCCGATCATCACACTCCTGATCATCAACTGCCTGCTGTTGGTCGTGGGTACCTTCATGGACATGACGCCGGCGGTGCTGATCTTCACTCCCATTTTTCTGCCCGTGGTCATGAGCATGGGTATTGATCCGGTGCATTTCGGCATCGTGATGATCGCGAACCTCTGCATAGGTTTGTGCACTCCGCCCGTAGGAACCTGTCTGTTCATCGGTTGCAGCGTGGGAGGCGTTCCTTTGTCCAAGGTGATCCGACCTATGATCCCGATGTTTGTCGCGATGGTTATAGGATTGTTACTCATCACCTATATACCCTCTATCTCACTCTGGTTGCCCCGTTTGCTCCGGCTGTGATGAACCTGTTTGTCTTCTTTTGAACAATGTTATGAAACGTGTATTGGTAACGACAACTTCATTTCAGGACACGCCTGGAAAACACCATGATTTGTTGGCAGCGGCAGGTTGGGAGATTCTGACTGCCCGTGGGCCCCTCAATGAGGATCAAATTCTGGGGCTCGTGGGAGATGTGGATGCCTTGATCTGCGGTGATGACCTGATTACGCGAAAGGTTCTGGAAAAGGCCAAACCGCGGCTGCGCATCATCAGCAAGTATGGTATCGGCGTGGACAAGATCGATGTGAATGCCGCGACAGAGTTGGGTATTCCAGTATTGTTCACTCCCGGTGTGAATCACACGACTGTAGCAGAGCATTCGTTTCTGCTGATGCTGTCCTTGGCCAAACACCTGCCCTTTCACATTGATGCGACCCGCAAAGGTGAGTGGAAGCGGAAGACCGGAAATGAGATCTGGGGCAAGACCATCGCCGTGGTAGGAATGGGGCGTATTGGCAAGGAAGTCGCGCTGCGGGCGCGAGCATTCGGGATGAAAGTGCTCGGGTATGATCTGTACTGGGATTCCGCGTTTGCTGAAGCCCATCAGGTGGAGCGGGTGGAATCATTGGAAGACTTGTGGCCAAGGGCGGATGTGATCAGTCTCCATGTCAACCTGAGCGCGGAAACACGCGATCTTGTGTGTGGGTCCAGCATCGCCAAAATGAAAAAGGGCGTGGTTTTGATCAACTGCGCGCGTGGGGAGATTGTGAATACGGCGGATGTGGTGACCGGTCTCGAGTCCGGGCAGATTGGTGGCTATGGGACGGATGTGCTCGATGTGGAGCCTCCGGAAGCAAATCATCCGTTGCTGCGTCACCCGCGTTGTATTGTCACTCCACATGTTGGATCGCGCACTTACGAGAGCGTGTTGCGTCAAGCGACGATGTGCGTGGAAAATCTTCGACTGGCCATGGCTGGTAGCAAGCCGCTGGCTCAGGTAAACCAGGTCCCCATCCCTCCCGCTACCTGATTTCGTCGGAGGTTCATCCTGGGATGCACTGAGATGTCCGCCGGATTAACCTTCAGGATCCCATTTCGAATCAAATCCAGAATGAAAGACAGCCCGTCAGGAATCCCACCTTCATCGATTGCGGATTATCCTCGCGGCGTTGTCCTTTGAACTCAACAATCATCATCGACTTATCCAAATAGCCATGTCCGGATCGTATTATCTGGTCTCAGAAGAACAACACAACGCCTTGGTGCGTGCCGCCTACACCCATCGGGGATTTGATGCCTCCGAGTCTGAGTCGGCTGCGCGCTTCAGTGCTTATGCAGCCCGCCACGGGATCCGCACCCATAACGCGATCAAGGCGCTCCACCTGGATCACCTGTTCGGGAGCGGGGCCGGGGGGTGCGTGCCAGGGGCGAAGATCGAAAAGCGCACCGGACGTTTTGCCGCAGTGGAGGTTTGGGATGCCAATCGGAAGTTGGGACAGGCGACGGCTTATGCAGCTTTGGATACAGCGATAGCGTTGGCTGACAAATACGGGGTAGGGATTGTCTGTGTGGACAACGCATTCCATTACCTTTGGGGCGGCGGATATGTAATGGATGCAGCTCAGAGGGGATACATTGCCTACACCAATTGCACAGCTGCGCTTGCGGAAGTGGTGCCGTTTGGAGGGAAGACTCCCACGCTGGGAACGAATCCCCACAGTTGGGGCTTTCCAACTCAGGATGCGGTTGGGTTTCCGATTGTCGTGGACTGGGCGACGAGTGTGGTGGCGATGGGCCGTGTGCAGCAGTTTGCCCGCGAGGGGAAGAGCCTGCCACCGAATGCAGCGGTGGACCGCGATGGGAATCCGACGACCGATCCGAACGCGGCGGTGGCCTTGCTCCCGTTTGGAGCCCACAAGGGATATGGATTGAGTTTGATCAACGAACTAACCGCAGCCTACACTGGTGGATCCATTCCGACTATCCGTAGTCGTTGGGATCAGTGCCCGGAGGAGAAACACACCCCATGTTTCTATTTTCAGGTCATTCATCCCGAGGCGATGAGCAGCGGGGATTTCGCGATGGGTCGCAGTCAGAAGGAAAATGTGCAAGCCGTGATCCATGATATCCTGCGGGATGGGAACAGCAACTGTATGTTGCCGGGACAAATCGAAGCGGATGCCGCAAATCTGAGTGACCGATGGGGCGGGTTGCTTTTTACCGAAGCTGAAATCGATGCCTTCAATTCGATTGCCAAGGAGTGTGGTCAACCCGGATGGAGAAAAAACGAGCTTTCGCGGGCGGGATAACTAATATGGAAAGCCTGGTGTCTTTCCATAATCTGAACAATCGATACAATCATAGGAGAAACCATGAGTCTTAAGATTAAATCTGCAGAAACTTGTCGCTTCGACATCGTGTCACTCGGAGAAATCATGTTGCGCCTGGATCCAGGCGAAGGACGTGTTCGTACCGCTCGTTCGTTTCGGGCATGGGAAGGGGGCGGCGAATACAACGTGGCCCGAGGATTGAAAAAATGTTTCGGACTGCGCGGCGCAGCAGTGACCGCTTTTGCGGACAACGAAGTCGGGCGTTTGATCGAAGACTTTATGATGCAGGGTGGAGTATGCACGGACTACGTCAAGTGGGTTCCTTACGATGGGATCGGACGCTCAGTACGCAACGGTCTCAATTTCACCGAGCGGGGGTTTGGAATCCGTGGCGCTGTGGGAGTCCCGGATCGGGCGAATACTGCTGCCAGCCAGATGAAACCCGGTGACGTGGATTGGGATCACCTTTTTGGAAAGGAAGGGGTGCGTTGGTTTCACACCGGAGGGATCTTTGCAGCGTTGAGTGAAACCGCCGCCGCATTGACCATCGAAGCCGTGGAAGCGGCCCACCGGCATGGAGTGATCGTGAGCTACGACCTCAACTACCGTCCGAGTCTGTGGAAAAGCATCGGTGGGCTTAAGAAGGCACAGGAGGTAAATCGTGCA
This sequence comes from Opitutales bacterium, assembly GCA_033813415.1. Lineage (GTDB taxonomy): Bacteria > Verrucomicrobiota > Verrucomicrobiia > Opitutales > JAFGAQ01 > JAFGAQ01. The sequence goes on from JAPXRV010000008.1 coordinate 36,887, forward strand.
ATCGCTCGGCATGTGGATGTGATGATCGGCAATGAAGAGGACTACACGGCGAGTCTTGGTTTTGAGGTGGAGGGAGTCGATGAAAACATTTCCCATATAGAAGTGGAAAGTTTCCAGCGCATGATCGGCAAAGCGGTGGCTGCGTTCCCAAATTTCAAGGCTGCGGCAACTACCCTTCGGACGGTGAAAACCGCTACGGTGAACGATTGGGGGGCGATGGTGTGGATGGATGGCAAGTTCTTCCAGAGCACGGCGTATCCGGGTCTGGAGATTCTCGATCGCGTGGGCGGTGGCGATAGTTTCGCGAGCGGTCTTATCTATGGATTCCTGACAAATGGGGATCCGCAGTGGGCCGTAAACTGTGGTGCGGCTCATGGAGCCTTGGCGATGACGACTCCCGGCGATACTTCCATGGCAACGGTGAAGGAAGTCGAAAAAGTGATGTCGGGTGGAGGAGCCCGGGTGGTCCGCTAGGACTCGAAAATCAGTTCTGTGGCTTTGGATTGGCACATCGGAGATTATTGATATGAATGAATACCTTGATTCGCTGTTTTCGCTTTGTGGGAAAGTAGCTGTTGTAATCGGTGGGACGGGAGAACTCTGTGGGGCGATCGCCAGCGGATTGGCTCAAGCCGGGGCCGAGGTGGTGCTGGTGGGTCGTGATCCAGAGAAAGCCCGTGTGCGATTGGATGGAATCAGGGCAGAAGGGGGGAATGTCCGTTTCTTCCCATCCGATGTGTCAACCCGAGCGTCTTTGGAGAATCTTTGCGGGCGGGTCGTCGAAGACTTGGGCAAGGTTGATATCCTGATTAATGGGGCCGGTGTGAATTCCGCGACCCCATTCTTCGAAATTAGTGAAGATGAGTTTGACCGCATCATGCTCGTGAACTTCAAATCGGTGTTTCTCTCCTGTCAGGTTTTCGGATCCCACATGGTATCAAACGGGTCCGGGAGTATCATAAACATTGGCAGTGCCAGTGGCTTGACTCCTCTCTCAAGAGTTTTCACCTATTCCGCATCCAAGGGCGCGGTTCATAACCTGAGCAAAAATTTGGCGCGTGAATGGGCTGCAAGCGGCGTGCGTGTCAACATTTTGGTCCCCGGTTTTTTCCCGGCTGAGCAAAACCGCAAGGTTTTGACGCCGGATCGTATTGAATCTATCATGCGGCACACCCCGATGCGGCGTTTTGGAGATTCGAAGGAATTGATCGGGGCCGCGTTGTTGCTTGCAAGTGAAGCGGGCTCTTTCATCACGGGACATGAGTTGGTGGTGGACGGGGGATACGCTTCGATGACCATTTAACCATTCCCATCTTATGAGTTCCGATACCATGAAGCCATTTATCCACGAGGATTTTCTGCTGCGCAATCCCACTGCCCGGACCTTATATCATGAATACGCGGAGGGTTTGCCGATCATAGATTACCACTGCCATCTCTCACCAAAGGATGTGTGCGAAGACAGAAGATTCTCAAACCTCTATGAGATCTGGCTCGAGGGCGATCATTACAAATGGAGGTTGATGCGGACCAACGGTATTCCTGAGCGCTTTTGCACCGGGGATGCGATGCCAAAAGAAAAGTTTATGGCGTTTGCGCGGACCGTGCCCTACACGATCCGGAATCCGATGTATCATTGGTGCCATCTTGAGCTGAAGCGGGTTTTTGATTGTGACCTGATTATCAATGAGGCCAATGCGGAACGCATCTGGGAGATCGCGGCCGAGCGGATGGCGGATCCCGGTTTCTCCGCGAAGGGACTGCTTCGGCAGTTCAAGGTGGAGGTTGTGGGCACAACCGATGATCCTGTGGATGATTTGGCCTGGCATGCGAAACTGAGGGATAGCACGTTGTCCACTGGTGTTTATCCGACCTATCGTCCGGATAAGGCGATGAAAACCGGAAATCCGGAACTGTGGAACGAGTGGGTGTCGCGTTTGGAGTCGGTGAGTGGGATCGATTGCTCTGCGTTTGATGGGTTTATCCGTGCGTTGCAGTCCAGGCATGACGTGTTTCACGAAATGGGTGCGAGGTTATCCGATCACGGACTCGAGGTGTGTCCAGATCGTTACCTGAACGATGGGGCGGCTGCGAAGCTGTATCAGCAGATGAGGGCGGGTACCGTTCCTGTGGCTGAAGATAGTATCGGGTTTGCGGGAAATCTTATGCTCCAGTTCGGACGAATGGATGCCGAAAAGGGATGGACAAAGCAGTTGCATTTGGGGGCCATGCGCAACACAAACACCCGCATGTATGGATCGATGGGCCCTGACACAGGCTTCGATTCGGTGGGCGATTGGAATCAAGCGCTGCCATTGGCTCAGTATTTGGATCGCTTGAATCAGGAAGGCTGGCTTCCAAAGACGGTTCTATATAACCTCAACCCAGCCGATAACTACCTTTTCGCGACTATGGCGGGCAATTTTCAGGATGGGACGGTTCCCGGGAAGATTCAGTTTGGAAGCGGGTGGTGGTTCCTTGATCAAATCGAAGGGATGACCATGCAGATGAACGCGCTTTCGAACTTGGGGTTGTTAAGCCGTTTTGTGGGTATGCTAACGGACTCCCGCAGTCTACTGTCTTATTGCAGGCACGAATACTTCAGGCGGCTCTTGTGCCAGTTGATTGGAGATGATGTGGAAAAAGGCCTCATTCCGGCGGACATCGAGGCATTGGGGCTCATAGTGAAGTGCATATGCCATGAAAACGCCCGGAGTTATTTCGGGTTTCCCGAACGCAGCAGGGGTTGACAGAAACTGCCTTCAGAATCATACCGTTAGTGAATAGTCCTGTTATGTCACGCTACAAGAAATACCAAACCCTTTCCACTATTTTTGAAACCGGTGTGGTTCCTGTTTTTTATCATCAGGATGCTTCGCTCTGTTTGGACGTGATCCGTGCGTGCTATGCGGGAGGGATTCGGGCGTTCGAGTTTACAAATCGGGGAGATTTTGCACATGAGACGTTCTCTGATGTAAGTCGGGTTGTTCAGCGTGAGTTGGTTGGTCTTGTTCTCGGAGTAGGATCGGTGATCAACCCGGCAACTGCGGATCTCTACATTCAGCTTGGCGCCGATTTTGTGGTATCTCCGGGATTTGTGGAGGAAACTGCGAAGACATGCAACCGACGGATGATTCCGTATTCGCCGGGTTGTGGATCGGTTTCCGAGATCGTGCGTGCACACGAACACGGCGTTGATCTCGTCAAAATATTCCCAGGGGCCCAAGTGGGTGGCCCGAAATTCGTGGAGGCTGTCAAGGGTCCGATGCCTTGGACCATGATCATGCCGACTGGCGGCGTTGAGCCCACAGAAGCCAATCTTGGCGCATGGTTCAAAGCCGGAGTGAGCTGCGTCGGAATGGGATCTCAGCTCATTACCAAGGAAATCATTGCAGAAAAGGATTGGACTGCTCTTACAAAAATGTGTGTTGAGGCGCTTGGGATGGTGAAACGCTTTAGGAAGTAGTGCTTAATGTCTGCAATGAGCATCAATTAGTGCATATTGATGCATTTGATGAGCAATGCCCATGCTCGTGACGATCTACATCTGTTTCCCAGAGCTGGCTCTTATGGATGAGTGACAATGGAATGGCGCTTTGACATTGGATTTATGATATTTTCCACAGTCTAGCACCATCCTACTATTCAACCCCTGACTCACTCAATGATCTGAAATTGACTCTGCCCGGCCCTCGCAGGTGACTAATCCGGGCTGCAAATCAATCGAATCGCTTACATTTGGAACCATCCCGAAAGGCATTGAAATGTTCGAATATTCGAATATTAAAGTGCTGTCGGGGAAACTGAAGTAACAACCCAAACTAATAGAAATCAGTTATGACGACAACCCCCATAAGCCAAGGGCAAATCCGCCGTTGGCATCTGATCCCGAGACTCGCTCTTGGGCTGCCGCTGCTCGCAACAGTGGCCTTCGCACAGTCGGAAACGGCTGATGAAGTGTATGTCATGGACCCGTTCACGATTACCGCTGAACAGGACACAGGCTACGCAGCATCCAACTCCATAGCAGGTACCCGTACTAACACGCCAATTCGCGAGATCCCGATGAACATTCAGGTGTTCACCAAGGATCTTTCCGATGACTTGGTGATGGGTAGCCAGCTCGAAATGACACGCTACAATTCCGCATTGATCAACGGAGGCGCGGATGTCCATTCATCCAACGACATTCAACAGGCTCACCAGCAGTTCATTTTCCGCGGATTCCGCCAGAACTGGGGTCTGCGTGACGGTGTTCGCACCTATGACCCGATCGACTCTCAGGGATTGGCCCGTGTCGAAGTTGTGAAGGGTCCGGCAGCCGCACTCTATGGTGTGACCTATCCCGGAGGCGTTATTAACAGCGTGACCAAGCAAGTTGATTTCTTCAACAGCTTCACTGAAGTCCGCCTGATGGGCGCAAGCGAAGGTGAATGGCGTGCCACTATCGACGCCAACGCTGTGAATGACAGCAAGATCGGTAAAGTCGGCGTTCGTTTCAATGGTGCCAAGACTGAGAGCCGTGACTATCGCGATCATTCCAAGGGCAAGGTTGATTACCAGTTGGTGAATGTAGGATGGATTCCGGCTGAAGGAACCAAGATCCAATTCACGGCTGAACAGGGATACCGTGAGAAGCCGAATGGTCTCGGGTTCTTCACGATTGGCGGAACCGGCGCCGGCGCGGAAGTGCCTCTTCAGATCCATCATCCGGAGATTCCATGGGAATGGAACTGGGCTGTGGACAACATGCGCAGCAGCGAAGTGGACTACTATCGCGCCGACATCACCCAGAGCATGGGCGACAACTTCAGTGTGACTGCATATTACCAGTATCTGAAGCGCACGAACGTGGACAGTGATGGCTGGGACGCAAACGGTAACACCGGAGCAGCAGCAGGTTGGGACTTGGGTTGGTCGGCATCCCGTGGTGGAAATGCTACGGGTTGGTTGAATCCAAATACGCCGCAGGAACGCATTGCACTGCAGTACCATTACCGCCACTGGGAAAATGCCAACAACGCCTTGGGCGCGACGGCCGTTTATCGCCTCGACATGGGTGGAATCAACAACACCTTCACCGCCGGTGCCCACACTTGGAACGAAAAGTTCAATTCCAAGAAGGCAACACAGCCGGGAGAGTCTCCGAATCTGATCTATTTCCCGGTTCAGGCTGGTATCGATCTTCGTCTGCCCGCAGGTCCTCCTGCCGACTACTTCTGGGATCGTCCGGGAAACGAACGCGAAAACAGTGCAAATACTTACTATTTCGTGACTTGGCAGATGTCTGCTTTGGATAATCGTCTGAGGACCAACGTTGGTATTAACCGCACGGATCTGAACCTCAAGCTTCTGAACAAGACCGGCGAAGACCCGAATTCCTATTGGGAAAAGGTGAACGAAACCAAGGAAGATCAGTGGTCTCCAATGATCGGTGGTATGTATGACATCACGGAAGAAATTTCCCTGTTTGCATTGTATTCCACCTCGCTCTTCCCGAACACCGACAAGAACGACTTCATGGAGCAGATGCCTCCGATCGAAGGTAAGAGCTATGAGGTCGGTGCCAAGATCGAGATGATGGAAGGAAAACTGAGCGGCACCTTGAGTTATTACATCATCGAGCAATCCGGTGGAACTCAGACTGATCCGAACGCGGAAAACCTCGACACCCGCATGTGGGACAGCATGACCGCTGAGCAGCGTGAACTTGAGTTCCCTGGGCAGAGTCGTATGGACCTTGCCGGTGACTATGTTCCGGGTGGCACACAGGAAGCCAAAGGTATTGAAGCTGACCTTGTCTTCACTCCCAATGCGAATTGGCAGATGGTGCTGAGCTTGGCTCACACCGATCAGGAAACCACTGAAGCGATCGATTCTTCTCTCGAAGGTCTGAGCGTGGAAGGGCTGATCGAAAACCAGATCGCATTCCTCACCAAATACACCTTCACTGAAGGCGCAGCTGAAGGGCTGTCCCTGGGTCTCGGTGGTAAGTGGGCGGATGAAAAGCTCATTGGCTATTACGATGGAGTTGCCCGGTATAACCCGAGCACCTTCTACCTTGAAGGGTTTGCAACCTATCGTTTCGACCTTATGGGACTCGATGCCATGGTTCAGCTCAATGCGAAGAATATCACCTCGCAGGATGACTTCGTAGGATGGGTCGACACCGGTAGTGCCAGCGTCATCGCCACAGAGCGTTACAAGGTTCCAACCGAACCCCGTTACAGTTTGACATTTGGGGTTGATTTCTGAGGTTCTGATTCTCAGTAAATCAAGTCGTGACCAAGGGAGCGGAAAAATCCGCTCCCTTTTTTTGTCTATGTAAAACGGGAAAGCCGGACAGGTTTCCATGTCCGGCTTCCTTTGAGTTATAGCTGTCGGGGCAGATGACCCGGATGGTTTAATCAGTCGACCGCGATTGTTTTGGGCTTTGCCTTTTCTGCGATCGGAAGGGTGATGGATAGCACGCCATCTTCTGTCTTCGCGGATATCCTTTCGGGATCGACATCCACATTCAGGTTGAGGCTGAGTTGGAAGTCCATTCCGTCATACTCGCGGTGGATGGATTCCCAGTTTCCCGGAACCTGATCCGACCTCGATGCGGTGATGGTAAGCGTGTCCTTATCGAGAGTAATCCGGGTGTTGTCCTTCTTGACCCCCGGAACGTAAACGTCCACCCGATAGGCGTCATCCAGATTGTGTACCTCATATCGTGGGCTGCGGTATTCCATCCGGTTTGCGGTGGACGGCTGAGTGCTGTCTTGTTTGGCAATAGTGGTGTTCATAAAAGAATATTGGTTTAAGGGTTGTAATGTTGAGGGCCGCCTTATCGTCCCGATCACGATACCGTGATGGCTTTGGGCTTCCGGTTTTCGGCTTTTGGGAGGGTGATCGTCAGGATCCCGTCTTCGAGTTTGGCTTTGATCCGGTCGGGGTTGATTTCTTCACCGATCGTGATTGCGCGCTCGAACGAGACACTGGACTGTGCCTTTCCTTCCTTTACTTTGCGCTCTCCTTTGATGGTGAGCACCGCATTTTCAAGCTGGATGGAAACATCCTTCTTGGAAACGCCCGGGAGCTCGGCGGTCACATACAGCGCATCATTGTCGTGGTAAAGGTTCACCCTCAACGATCCGGTTGCGGGCTCAAACATGCGTTCCCACCCGAAACGGTTGCCACCCCATAGGGCTTCGCTGAACAGACGGTCCAGTTCGGCGAGTGGATTTACACTGCGATTGTCGTATTTGATCAGTCTCATAATGATTCCTCCTGTTGTGTTGATAAAGTGTTGGTTGTGAACGTCTACGCATGTTGCAAGCATCGGGCCAAGTTGCAGGCCGTTCTTACGTTACAGATTATCAACAGCTTAGGAAAAACCAATCTTTTCGCTGAGTGCGCCAGAATGGCCCAATCAAAGTTGACCCTTATAAAAAGCGCCAGTATGGCACACTCGAGACGTGACAACCCCAGGAGCAACTGTGATGCCCATCGGAAAGGCGCGGTGCCTCAGCGTGAGGAGATGCGGTGAAGCTCCTCGACAACGAGGTCGACCAGTTGCTTTCGCGTGTCATCCACTTCGCCAAGGTGGCCCTTGTGGATGGCCTTGACGAGGCGCATTACAGTCTGAATGGACTGGGTCGGCCACGACCCCGTGAACCCTTTTGAATCATTGCTGGAGGTTTCGGGCGTATCCCTTCTGGCATGTGTCCAATGACTAATGGTGTCAAAATGAAGCAGGCAACGATCGATCAGAACAAACGGGAAATTCGGGTCACGATTGGGCCCGATCCGAAGTTCGTTGTGCCCGAGAGAATTGTGGAGAATTCTGATCTCAGCGAGCCTGTCTCCCCGCATGTAGGCGGTGGATCCTGCAACCACTGCGGAGGCGGCGGTGAATACTCCGAAAGTCAGCCCGCTGAAGGCCAGGTCAAGGGCAACGCCACCCACGGCCCCTGCCGCTGCTGCTCCCAATGCCAGCTGTCGTCTGGATAACCCGAGCATCCTCCAGGTGTGGGACGAAAAAAGGCTATCACCAAGTATGGGATGGGGTTGAATCGAGAACTCGGCTAGCCGGTGCCGGAACAGATGCTTCATCTGTTCAAAGCATCGCACCTCTTTCTGCTCAATGGTGTGGGTATAGGAACTACGAGCTCTTTCCTCATACGCTTTGAAATCCGTTCGGATGGGGTATTCAGCGGTGACAGAGAATTCGATTGCGTCAATCACGTGATCCACAATGAGACCGGCGCACGTATGCATGCGATGCAGCCAATCCTCCTTTAGGGCGGAGGCCACCTTAGCCAGGATAGGTTCCCATTCCTGCTGAATGGATCGAAGCGTCTCAATGAGGGCGATCCGGTCGTTGAATTTCGCGCGGTGCGCGTCGAAAAAGCGGATTGCACTGAAATGAAGACTGAGCACTTTTTTCCAGTCATCGACGAATCTCGGTGCGTCGGTTTTGGAATTGATCAGGGCAACCCTGGGAAGTCCGGACATTCGAAGGATGTCCATTTCCGCCAGGTCATAGCTCCTGACGGGACGGGATCCGTCGATGACATAGAGAATTGCGGAGGCCCCGATCAAGCCCCGGATGAGTTCGCGATCGTGCCTGAAACGGGTCTTGCCCGAGAACTCGGCGGAAAAGTATTCGAAAAGTGGTTTGCCGGAAAGATCAGGAGTTGTAGTCTTCCTAATCCAATCGGCGATGGCTTCCGGGTTCTGAAACCCGGGAGTGTCTGCCAGCCGGAACAGCTCGACTCCGTCCAAAGAGACAGGAATGACGTCAACGGATTGGGTTTCTCCTGGAACGTGACTGATCCGAATAGCGTCGTCTTCAGCGAGGGTGGCAAGAACTGAAGATTTACCCTCATTTGGATGGCCCACAACTGCAAGGGTGAGCATCGACTCAATCCCCCTGTTCCCTTCTTTATCACGGATCATGGGGCTTGCTCCGTTGGAGTGAGAATGGAGGTAGGCCGAATGCCGAAGCTTTTGAGGCGCTGAGTCCAGATGGCCATGTCGTTTTGGGATGGACGGAGAAGCGGGTCTCCAGAGGTCACGACTCCGGTCATCAGCAAATGGAAGGGTACATGATCCATTTTTTGTGAGAGTTCACGGATGGCGTGGAGCGTCTCTTCGATAGGGGGTTCCCACGCCTCCAACATTAGGGTGTAGTCGTGATTCGGCTCCATCGTTGACTCTATCGGAAACTGAACCAGACCGGAAAATCGGGTTCCAAGTGCCAATCCGGCCAGGCGAAGCAACTCAGTCTCACCTAACAACCGGATGAGGTCGGAGGACGCCAGAAGGGTTCCCCCTGACTGCGGCGGGGGTGATCCAGCGCATAATTCATGCATGGAATCGCCAATATTGACGGAGGAGAGACTTGAAGCAGAGACTCCCGAATCCGGTCGCCCGGACCTGAATCCCACACGCTCCGAATGCATGCGGTTCCACAGATCCTCGGCATCCGAATGGCTCAGATCGGGACGGGCGAGGCAAATCCGGGTCCGCGTTCCCCCATAAACCGTAAGCAAAGCCCGGGGAAGCAGTCCGTAGAAGGTGATTGAAAGAAGGAGAAAGCTCCACCATGATGCCAGTGCCTGGGAGTTCTGGAGGGCTGGGATGGCATTGAGTGTCACTTTGCTGGATTCGATCTGGGCAAGGGTTGGATACCCGACCCCTTCCCCCCAGAGTCCGGACCACGGGAGTGCAATGACTTTGACCCAGCTGTGGACGCTCGCCGGATCGATCCGCATGGTGGATTGCCATCCGAATGCTCTGTCGCTGAATGCCACCAGAAAAAGGGACGCCACCAGAACTCCAAGGTTGAGTGCGACCCCTGAAAGATGAATGAGCGTGTAGAATTGCCATCCGATCCATTTCCGGTGGATGGAGAGCCTCTGGACCATCTCACGCCAGGATGGTCCGGAAAGCCGCAAATGGGAGTCCCTCAACCGGGTCCGGTATCCGGCCCAAATGCGGATAATGAGCCTGCCGATGAGCGTTCCGGATGGTTTTGGCACCCATCCAAACGGGTGAAGAAGGACCGTGAAAGCGATAGAAAATACAGATAAGAGTATCTGGGGAATGACCAGGATTGCTAGAAACCAGGCGACGTTGATGGGGCGTTCGCCGTTGTAGACCAACAAGGAAGTGGCCGTAACCCCTCCGACAAGTGTGTAAGCGAGGAATACCACCCATTTGATGACGCCCCAGGCCTCGGACAGAGGATGCCCTGGCCATGGGTTGTCGGAATCCGATTTGCGTCTGAAACGGGTCCACTCTAGAAAAAGCCTGGATCGGCTCTGCTCATGAGAGGGGTGGGTGAGAACGAATGCACGGTCCCGATCGATCGTGGATTGAACGGAAGCACTCCGGTCAATGGAAAGTGCATACTCGAAGTCCACCAGGTCCGCAGTGGACCAATGGTTACTGGCCTTCTCAGGCATTTTGGACGACGGCTGCTCCATAAGCCAAATGTGTCCGTCAGGGAACGGATGCCCTGAGCGAGGGCAGAAATAGGGATGGGAGTAAGGTGCGATGGGGATCTTTTGTGAGATCGAGTCCAGTGGACTCGGCAACCTTGTTCAGAAGAATCTCCGGGTTATCCTGGAAACGCAATAGCGGAGACAACGCTTTCCCGGGCGCGAGTACCTCAGTCTGTCGTTTGGCCACTTGAATCGATAGAATGCCCTGAATGTCGCCCATCGTGTCCAAGCCGAAGAGCCGGTTCTGAATGGGATCTGATGAGGATGCAACCCATTTGCCATCGCGGTCGAGGTGCCCGGAAAAAACGATGGGCTGGTTGAGGCATTCGATCATAAGCGCCCGCATCGCCAGTGCCTGCTGGAAGTAGGATGCCCGTGAGATTTCTTCGAAAAGGGCGCGAAGGGGCACTGAAAGCCTCTCCCGTTTCGATTCGTCAAGCCAATCGAAAGGCTTTATCCGACCGGCTACTCCACGAATTCTCCGCTGATGGACGGAGACGTATGGGCTGAGATTGAGCCCCCAGTCATAGGGTCGCACCGACATAAAAGCATAGAGTTCCTGCATGAGGAATGCCTTGAACAATGGATCGATAAACGCATCGGCTACAACCAGATCCATGACCTCCATCAGGGATTTTCCGAAGGCGCCCGATGGCTCATCAAACATTGCCAAGGTCCGGATCTGGGAGAAAAAGGCGCATTCGGGGAGCAGGCGTTCGAGCTCGAGGTAGTCGCCATCCAACGGCGTCCCTGAATCATCGGTTGTGCAAATGAAGACTTCGTTTGAGAAAGGTTTGTCGGATTCCGATCCTGAATCGTATACCTGAACAGTCTGTAATAGGCGTTTGCTGGATGGGAGTGCGATGCTTTCCACATCCGCCTGATAGAGACAGAAAATCCTGCGCGGATCCGACACCGGCTGACCATTTGCAAAAGATTGAACTTTGTAGGAATAGATCGAAAACAACGGCTCGTATCCGCTGATCCTGAGGAATGCGGTGTGCTCCCGCGGGGTGGCCGAGACCGGACTCAGCGATGCGTTTCTATTGGCTACGAGGTGATCCCAGCCCTGCTCGTCTTCTGGCATGAACATGTGTCGCAGAGGGTCCTGGATCTTGGACCGTCCGGCCATGACCGATCGCGCGGCGACACACAGAGGGAGGCGCTCAAAGCGCAGATTGGCAAGAGCGTCAATCTTGCTTAGGTATTGATCGAGTGTTGAAGCCATTCCGAGCTCGGCCTCAAGGAGACGATAGCGAGCTGCAGCGTTTTCAAATTCGCCTATGGACTCACGCAGGTTACGGTATTCGCGGTCGAGATCCGGAAGAAACTGGGCCGCCCTTTTCTCGATCATGATCCGTTCCAATCCGGCCAGATGCTCCTTGACTCTTGTGAGGGGCTCCCGGAGTTCCTCCGGGTCTGCAATATTCCATTTCAAGCCAGAAGCGAGTAGTTCGCGTGCGTTCTTGAAGTCGGCTCCCACCGATTGGCGCATATCTTCAACAAATGCCAGTCGGGCCCGGGTCAGTTGATCCGACAGAAGGTCGAGTCTGGCTCGGAACGCGGGTGCCGAATCATTGGAAGACCGGGCGGAGAAATCGCCAGCGGTTTCAATATTGAGGCGAATCGTCTCATCCGAATCAGGAGAGAAAGAGGTCAGCAAGCTCTCACACTCGCTGATCATCTGGTCAATTTTGTGGTTCCGGTTTTCGATCTCGTCCAACCAGTCCCTTGCTTGTTGAATGGCCCGGTTGGCTGTGGAGTTGAGGCCTTTGAGGAGACCGGGAATGGGTTTGGCGGTGAAAGACTTGTAGTCGCTTAGGATTTCCTTCGTGTCGTTTTCGAGCAAGTTGGCACGGAAAAGATCCGCGCGCCTTGCGATATCCCCTTGTTTCTCGTGAATCGAAAGCCCTGAAGCCATGATGATCAATCCGGCCAGAGGCGCAACCCAGGTCCGGCCCAGACGGAAGAGCAGGGGCCGGATCGATGCTGAGGGTCCTTTCCTTGCACGCCGCTCGGAAATCCCGGTTCCGATGATCCCGAGTGCGGATTCAAATGTGGAACTCAGCCATGCGGACTCCCCTGGAGCGGCTGCTTGCAGGCCTTTCCAGTCTCGCTCCAGTTGTTTTCTGAAGCGTTTGATCTCGCGGGTATTCAGTGGTTCAATATCTGCGCGCAGGTTATTTTCCTCGATCCTTTGGGAAAAGGCAGAAACCTGCTGTTTGCGGAGTTCGGATTGACGCTCGTTTTCTGATTCCGATGCATACCAGTCCAAGTGTTCCCTGAGTTGGGTAATGGTGCTCTGGTTCGCGCTCGATGGAGGGGGATTCCTTAGGATTTCCCTTCCTTCTTCAATAAGGGATTCAGCATCTTTCCAGAATCCAACCCTGCGGATGACAGTGAGCCTGGAAACGAGTTTGGACAGTACGGGATCCGGTGGCAGCTCAACTTTTGGGGGTTCGGGAATGGGTGCAACTTCCGGTGGGGGCTTTTCAACAGGGGCGGGGGGCTCAGGTCGAAGGGAAACGGTGGACGTGCCCTCAACAACCGGAGATGGTTTTTGGATGGCCGGATTTAGGCGCTTCAGGGCGCGGTCCCATGTCGGTGATGCGATCTCGATGGTCCAATCGCGCTCCCGAATGGATGAGACAAGAGACTCCACTTCGGCAGTATCTTCTGAGGAAAGCGCGTTATCCAGCGCCTCCATTAACTTGCCCAAATCATGCTTCTCTATACGGGCCAACTCGACTGGAGCGTTAGGATCAGTCGGATTGGTGGCGATTATGGATTGCAGTGCTTGGGCCGCTGCGTTCCGGTCTTTCAGGAGCATCGCTTTCCTGAAGGCACGGTATCCCGGTGCCTGGACGTTGTAGCCTTCGCTTGAGAGCAATCGAATCCGATCCACGTGTTCGGATTTGAATCCGTAGAAGGTTGGAAGTCCTCTTCGAGAGGTGAATTCCGACCAGTCCCTTTCTTTTGGGAATTGGGACTGCTCAATGGCGATAAGGAGAGGAGGGTGGGCCCTTGCGATATCAATCGCAGCGTAAATGTGCCCTGCCTGCGAAAGCTCAAGAAACCGATCGATCCGTTCCTGGATTTCCTGACAGTGTGCGCGATACTCCGTTGCAACCCTTACGCCTTCCAGTCCGGGTTCCCCCGAATCGAGGATGGTAAGGATCTCCCGAATCAAGGCCTTGGGGTTTGGGCTCATTTGAAGCGGAGAAGGGGAAATGCCGTGTGCTCAGGTGAAAGGGAGCATACATCCAGCAACCATTCGTTGATCGACGGGATCTCATCAAGGTTGTTGGCGGCGTCCAATTCAAGTTTCCGTGCCGTGATCTGGTTTTCGATCCGTGCGATCGATTCGGCCGGATCACTGATCGATCCGGACTCCGCGAGGACAATCTCGCCGGGGCTCAGGCTCGCGATACGCAAGAACAGCTCTTCCTGATGTCCGAGGAGGTGGAATTCCAAGGTGGTGACCATTTGTCTCCAGTGTTCGACGTTGTCCGGCTGCTCGGATTTAAGCAGGGTCCGGAAACGTCTTGCCGAGCGCGTGAGCAGGTCTCTGTAGGCAAGAATTCTGCCGTCGCGGTCCGGTCCCTGTGCGTCCTCAAAAGCCATCCATTGCTCCAGGATCTGCGCACGAACCATTGTTTTTTCCTTGGCATACAGAGAAAGAATGGAGCGGACGTAATCAATATACGTCACCGGACGATCATGGCTGAAGGCTCCGAAATCCCCGAGTTCAGGCGGGATGTCCATCGGCTCAAGCAGGCGCTTTCCAAGATCCCAGAAAGCCGATTCCTTGAATTCATCCCAAGTGTTCCTTACCACCTGCATGCGCTGAAGGTGCCGCAGTTCGGCGAACTCTCTGGAGATTGCCTCCTGAACGCCCCGGACGCTTTGAATCTCGAAATCCCACGTTTCGAACAATTGGAAAGTGGCGGTGCCTGGATCCCATGCGAAGTGGAACTTGTCATCCTTGCTCCTCATACGCAAAAACAGCCCTTCAGGGAGTGCGAACAGACGGAGCTTCCGGGTCAGAACAGGATCCAGAAGCGCGAAAGAGGCCGTGGATGCATCGTATTCGAGAAGCGAGAATGGAATGTCCGGAGGGCTGTTGAATGGCACAACGTTTGAACTGTTGCAGAGTACAAAGAAGACTTGCCCCGACGTGGTGTTGCGGAATCGAACCAACAGAGGAGGCGAAGGAAACCGGATCAACTGGTTGCCGGATGTCACCGATCCGCGGTAGTCGAACATCCATTCGAAGTTCATCGTGCGCCCTTCATCCAATTTGGCTTCGAACTGGAGGATCTCAATGGATTTGTCCAGAGAACACACAAACGATCGGGGAGACTTTCTCCAAAAGCTGAGCGGCAGCCGGTTGTCGGTTGGAAATGCCACATCTCCAAGACCCCTGAACGGGATGATATCGACTTGCACCGATTCGATCTGGGAGGTTGTCGGATTTTGACTGAGTTCATCCATCCACTTTAGCATCTGCGGGTCTACTTCGCGGAAGGTGTGGGATGGGCGCTCGCCCGATGGTGAATACTGGAGGAAAAACAACGGCGCCTCGTCAATTGGTAGACGCGAATCAGAGAGCCATGAGCGATAGGATGTCTCGGCCTTTTCCAAGCGAAGCAGGGTGGTTTGCTTGAGGTCGACGGCGAGTTTGTCCATTTCATCGCGGACGGACCGGACGCGTTCTTCGAAACCTGGAATCAGTTCACGGGATATGACTTCGGCTTCAATCTTGGCGAGTGTCACATTGAGATCCCGGAGGATGCCCTGTTGTGTTTTGACCCACTCCGATAGAATTTCCACATCGGCGTTTGGTGACTTCGATGGGTTGTTTTGGTTTTGGAGCAGGTAGGCTCTTGCCGGCAGAAATTCGTTTCCAGACAGAATAGCTCCAATTTCACCGAGCGGATCGGTGGGTGTGCCTGGGGGGGGGTGATCGGCTTCCCCCGGTGCGGTGGCAGATTGAGATGGGGTCGAAATCCGGGATGGATCAGCGGGGGAGCGTGTGTGATTGATGTAGGACAGAAGTTTCGGGAAGGAAATGACGAGAAACGCGGCCAGAAGGATCGCGCCCAAAACTACAGAAAGTGCGAGAAAGGGCTTGGGGTTCTTCCGTTGGAGGTCAACCGATGATTCGTCGAAGTTGACTTCGGGGATGATGATCGGAGGCTCGGTGGATTCATCCCTTGCGAAAATGTCATCCAGAATGCCTTCGGGATGGAGGTGGCGGGGCGGAGCCGAACCATCTGCCAGCGCTCCCTGAAGAATGGGGGCTGAAGCCCGATCGGGATCCTCTGAATCCTTTCCAGCTTGAGTCGACGCTACGGGGGAGATTTCCTCAACAGGGGTGAGTCGAACGGTCGATGATCTGAGGTTTGCGGGTTTGGAATCCGGAATGGCGGTTGTTTCGGCAGTGATTTCCGGTTTGAAAAGGTCCAGAATCTGGTGTGCCCATCCCTCCGGAAGTGGAGTCGATTGCACCATCGGATCTTGCATCCTGCCTATCCATGTGAATGCGGAGGGATTGTCGTTTTCGGCAAGGCAGGTTGTGAATGGATAAGCCCAGTAAAGGGCGGGATTCAGTGTGGACTGACTCTCCAGAAAGGCTTGAAGCAGCGTGTTCTCCTGCCCGGCCGGATAGGGAAACACGAGTGGCCCGGAAAGGTTGAACGGTATTTTTGGATCTGCATGCACGCCTTGGAGCTTTTTCCAAGTAGGAGAGCCTTGTGCTTTGGATGGGAAACCGAAGGGTTCGGCGATTGCTTTTGCTGGAAGTGGGTTGCGGGATTCTTCCCAATTGGTGATTCCGGACCAGTGTTTGAGCCAGCCGTTCCAGTAGAGAAAAATAGCGGGTGGAGGGCACGCTGGCAATTCGGCCGGGTCAAATATAAGGTGGTGCGCTATGTGGTTCGGGCGGCCGGTCGCGTCATTTCCCGATGGACTGATCCGGGTGAGGATGTGATGCTCGCCATCACCCAGTGTGCAGGACCAAAATCGATGAATGACGGGGCGGTGGCTGGCTCCTTTGCCGAAATCGTAAGAACTTTCCTTTTCGAGCAGGGCTGAAAGAGTGGACGACACTCCAGGTGATGCCGCAACTGTCTGAAAACCAGAGCGTCCGGAAAGAATTCCGGTTGGGTAGCTGGTGTAGATCAATTGTTTAGGCATCCCCGTAAATTACACGAGTTGTTGGACTTGCCCGAAAGGGGCTTTTTGACAGGTATGCAGGTGTATAGCCCGTGATTCAAGCAAAATGGCCGACTATCCGATGTCCGGGCGTTGGGCGATCCGGTTCTTGAGGGCGCGGTCGATGTAGTCTCCCTGATCATCGTCTGAATCCTCGTGGGAGGGGACTTCAAATCCGATGTCGATGTGAGGGTTGCTGGTCATGCCATCCGGTTCGGAATCCCGAAGAATGATTTCGCCTGTGAATTTTCCGCCGGGTTTAATCTCGATTGAGGAGTAGGTGACTTTTCCTTCGATGCGGCCGGTTGACAAGATCGTGATGTGCTCGGCCACAATCAATTCTCCCTCGAACCTCCCGCCAATTTCCGCATGCTTTACCGATCCTTTGCCGCGGAATGAGCCGGTCTCGTTGATCACAAGACTGTGGACTTCCGCGAGTTCGGCAGCGAGATTTCCATCCAGGATCAGTCGCTCACAGTTCTCGATGCGGCCTTCGACCGAGATGCCGTAGCCGATGATCATCTGTCTTTCCGTCTGTTGGGTCACAAGGTTCCTTTTGTGGGGTGCTCGATGGAGTAGGTGAATTGGGAATACTTCCTGTGCGGGTTACCGCTGGATCAAGGCAGTATTCCAATGCTTTTCATACAACTGCTGAGGTATGGGATCAATTGTTTTTTACGACTTACCACGCCGTTCATTTCAAATACTCCGTGTTCCTTAGTCCTTGGGTATGAAATCGACTCAACAAGAGAGGTGTCTCCGCTGATGAGGAAGAGTGAATCCTGACGGTTGATATCGGTCACGAGAAGCCCCGAGAATGTCAGGTTGTTTTTCTTCCTGTGGCTTTCAATCGTTCGCATCAGGATTTCATACCGCTTCCAGAGGTTGTCGAACCCGAGTTCCTCGATTTGGGAAACCGAGAATCTCAAGCTTCCGTGATCGTAGGTTTTGCAGTCCATAAGCACGATCTTCTCGGGATCATCCTCGAGAAGGACACTGCCCGAGTTGAAAATGAGCTGGGCGAGCTCGGCCGGATCGGTGTCCGCTATCTTGGCAAGCCATGAAAGGTGTTCGCGATCGGTTGCCGTGGTTGTTGGACTATTGAGATGCAGCGTATCCGATATCAACCCGGCCATCAATAGACCGGCGGTCGCGGGATCTGGAGTCAATCCGCTGCGCCTGAAGAGATCCGCAACGATGGTGGATGTGGAACCAACCGGTTGGTTTATGAATAGGACCGGTTGCTCGGTTCCCGGGTTTCCGAGACGGTGATGGTCGATGATCTCGACGATTTGCACTTCCCGTGCACCGTCCACCGCCTGACTCATTTCATTGTGATCCACCAATACGATGCGGGTTTTGACCGGGCGCAATAGATCGGATTTCGAGAACACACCGATAAGCTTTTCGTCTTCTCCGATCACAGTGTAAAGGGGGGCCACTTGTTCGAGAATCCTGCGCTTGACCATGCTCAGGGTGTCGGATTCACGAAAGGAATGGGCGACCGGATCTGCGATGTGTCGGATACTTGTCGCCGAACGGATGATCCAAGATGTGGTCGCAGTGTCATAAGGACTTACCACCAGGCTGATACCTTTGTCCGTGGCGCGTTCAATAATGTCCTTTTCCACCTTCAGATTTCCCGTGATCACCAAGAGCCTGACCCCAAGTTGAATACTCTTCTCCTGGATGTCCCAGCGATCTCCTACTACAACAATGCTTGATTTCGCCGGGATGGTCTTTTCGTCGTGAAAGAGGTCAAACGAGCGGATGTCCATCGCGCCGACACGTACAAACAATTCCTCTTCCCTGTCGGTGTCGACCGAGTGGATCACGTTCGCTTTGAGGGCCCGTATGATATCTGACACGCGGCTTCGCACTCTCCTCATTTCGAGAGGATTACGAACCTGCGGTGTGAAATACTGGCCTAGATGAAAGATCGATATGAGCCCTTTGAGGTGGTCGGCATCGTCTACTACCGGCAGGGCGCGGAAGTCATATTTGTCCATGGCCTCAAGTGCCTCGGAACAGGTGTCGGATAGCTTCGCGCAATGCGGCTTGCGCTTCATGATATCGCGCACGCGGGGCGTCACGTCTCCAAGAAAAACCGGAAGTGCGACTCCGAACCGCTTCAGCACAGCATCAATTCGAGGGTTGGAATTTCCGCACCGGGCCGCTACATAACCCGTTTCCCCGCACGCATGTTTGTAGGCGGCGTATCCGATGGCTGAGCATATCGAGTCGGTGTCGGGGTTTTTGTGTCCGATCACAAAAATGGTGTCTTCGTTCGAGTGGAATTCTCCAGGCATGGCATTCAATATGATGGACGCTGCTTCCGGTGCAAGCCGGTAAGGGCTTTCTCAATGAACGATTGGAGGGAGTGCCTCCACGATCTTCTCGATCAGGTCTTTCTGGCGTTTTGATGATGTGTTCCGGTATCGGACTGGATGGCTTGCAACGCAATGAA
Source organism: Opitutales bacterium (assembly GCA_033813415.1). GTDB lineage: Bacteria > Verrucomicrobiota > Verrucomicrobiia > Opitutales > JAFGAQ01 > JAFGAQ01. The sequence goes on from JAPXRV010000008.1 coordinate 56,063, forward strand.
AGTCAGGTAATGTTTTGGCTTTACTCGTTTGAATCAGAATTACCCTGCTATGGAACTATTTCACACCAGAATGTTCGGCCTCAGTATTGTGGTAGCGGCTTTGTGCCTCAGCGCATGCGGAAACCCGCCTGCCACTGGCAAACCGGATGATCAGAAGGAGAGTACCTATCTGAAAAAATCTTTGGATAAGGCTAAAGACGTGACAGAGAGTGTTGCGGATCGGGTATCTGAGGAAGCGACTGAGGAACGCAAGACTGCTGGAAAATGAGGCTTCGGATTATTTGTACGAGTTGAATTATACCCGTTGTTTCAAGTGTTTTTGATCAGTCCCGGGAGAGGCTCACTTAGAGAGAGTTATTAAGAATTACCGCTCCTGGACTGATTGCCTGACGAATGTCGGACGTGCGCTCCTGTGTCTGGAAGTTGACCAACTCTCCTCCGTTTTGTGAGAGATCGTTGAAGAAGCGGACGTGTCCGTCCAAAAAGACGATGTGGCCGCCCTCGCCAGCCCATGGGGAATCTGGGTCCCATGTGCCGTCGGGCCTGAGTCCGCGGGTGAACATGAGCGGGGTTGTTGTGGTTGGCGCATTTGGAGCAAGGCCAGCCACCACCGCGTAGCTCGGATTCAGCGCGCGGAATTCATCTGACACAGCGAACGCGGAGCCCTTTCCGCTTCCGACAACCAGTGGTATGGATGCGGCCTGAGATACGATTGGATCCGAATCAATGTAGTAGAGGCTGGCGTCGTTAAGGTCGACCTCACGTGCAAGAAACCCAGCCCAGTCCTGAATGGTCGCAGTGGATGCAGGGATTGCCCGCGATCTTCCATTCGATGTTGAGAATGTGAGGTAGGCTTGTGCCACTGATCGCATGTTTGTGGCCGACTTCGCCCGGATCGCATTCTCGCGGACCTTTCCCACAGAGGGAATGATGATCGCAGCGAGGATGGCGATCACTGCTATTACCGTCAGCAGCTCGACGAGAGTGAAGGCGCTGCAGTATCTGGGGGTGTAAGGGCGACCGTGTTTCATGTCCTCGATGTATGATGAGCAGGTGAAAGGTAGAAAGCTGCACGGCTACGGTATTCAATAGTTTATGTCAATTGAAAACGATATGTATATTGCTTAATCGCTTATAGTTGTGGCTGTTCCGGAAATGATCCTTTATCAGCATGAGGACTTGCGGCGAAGCCGCATGGATTGCCAGCGGATGATTGAGAGGAGAGTTCATTCTCCGATCTTCCGGCTCTCAAGTGAAATGCTCCAGGAGCGCTATTCTATCTCCTCCAGTTCTCCTCAAAGGTCCGGAATGCTCGTGGGTATCCACTTCGATAGCGTTTTCGCGAGGTGCTCGGCGTCAATTGGCTTGGAAATGTAGTCATTCATTCCAACCGATAGAAAATACTCACGGTCTCCCTTCATGGAGTGTGCCGTGATGGCGATGATCGGGATCTCCGGGTTTCTGACCTCGTCACGACCGTCCCGGATGCGGCGGGTAGCTTCTATTCCATCCATCACCGGCATTTGAATGTCCATCAATACCACATCATAGGCCTTTTCGGAAAGCATGTGGATCGCTTCCGCTCCATTTGCTGCAAGATCGGGAGAGAACCCGGCCCTTTTCAGCAATTGTTTGGCCACCATCTGGTTTGTGGTGTTGTCTTCGACCAGAAGAATCTTCGATTGAGGGTTTGCCTTTACCGCGAGGCGGGCAGATTCGACTTTGGACACCGTCCCAATGGAATTGTTGCGGTCGGGATTCCCGGACTGAATCAGTGTTTCCAGCATGTCCTGACTGCGGAGCGGAGCCGTGACCGATGCGTCGAATATGTCTCTATGATCGTGGTGGACGTCTTTGAGCTGTCCCAGCGGAAGCATCCGGATGAGGAAGGGCTTCGGCATATCTTTCATTTTATCGTGCAATTTCCGGATGAATGCACGCAGCTCGGATGGTGCTCCAGAACTCTGAATGAGGATAAATTGGAACGGTGCTTCCGTCGATACAAGATGCAATGCCTCCTCGGTGGAATGCGCAGCGCATGATTGGATGCTCCATTGACTCAGGGACTCGACGACGGCATCAGCGTGGCGGGTGTTTGAATCGATGACTAGTGCCCGCAGAGACTTGATTTTTGACACAGAAGGTGATTCCGCCTGCGATGGTAAAACCGCTAGCCACAGCGTGAACCAAAATTCGGACCCTTCTCCCCACACACTGTTCACTCCAATCTCGCCGCCCATCCGTTCGACGAGTTCTTTGGAAATGGCAAGACCAAGGCCGGTGCCTCCTTTTTTGCGTGTGAGGGATGCGTCAATTTGGGCAAATTTCTGGAATAGTCGGTTGGATTTTTCCGGGGGGATCCCAACCCCGGTGTCAATGACTGCGATTCGCAGATGGCACTGATCTTCCCTACAGTCCGTGGTGGGTTCAACCCGCACAACAATCTCTCCGGTGTCAGTGAACTTGATCGCATTTCCCACCAGATTGATCAGGATCTGGCGTAGGCGGTCAGGGTCTCCTGTAACTCGGGCCGGAGTGTTCCTGTGGATCCACGCGATCAGTCTCAATCCTTTGCTATGGGCCTGAAATGCAAGCATCGAGATGGTTTCCTCAATGAGCGTGCGCAAATTGAATTCCTGCGAGAACAATTCGAACTTTCCAGCTTCAATCTTGGACAGATCAAGAATGTCGTTGATCAGCGCGAGCAGGGAGTCCGCGCTCGCCCGGACGGTTTCCGCATAGTTGTTTTGCTCTTCATTAAGCGGTGTATCCAGAAGAAGGTGGGTCATGCCGATGATTGCGTTCATCGGGGTCCGGATCTCGTGGCTCATGTTTGCCAGAAACTCAGCTTTCGCCCTGTTGGCGGCTCTTGCCTGTGCCACAGCATCTGTCAGTTGTTTGTTGACATCGACCAAAGCGTCCTGGACCCGCTTTCTTGCGGTGATGTTACGGCTCGATCCAATTGCCTCTATGTGCCCGGTTTCTTTGTTCAGATTAAGGGACATCACCGATTCTGTCCACACTGTGCTGCCGTCTTTGCGGATTTGCTCAAATTGCTCGGTGGAGGATGTGGATTCTCCCTTTTGGAATGCCTCGATTCTCTGTGGAAGAATCGATTGAGCGTAGGCGAGGGAGGCGGGGGTGAGCACTTCCTCGAGGGTTTGTTCCATCACTTCCTCGGCCGTATATCCCCGGAGCCGATGTACGGACGGGCTGGTGTACCGGAAACGTCCAGTCTCCAGGTCCAGCACCCACACAACATCTGATGAGCGCTCGGCGAGCAGCCGATACTGTTCGCGACTACTCTTAAGGGAGGCAAGGGCTTCCCTTTTTTCCTTCAGGTTGTGGATCAGTTGGAAGATAACCACGATCTGTACCACCAATGCGCATCCGAGAAGAGTCAGATAAATGACGGTGCGTCGCAGCATGGTCCTGGATTGTGCGGCAAGCTGCTTCTCAGCGGTGTTTCTCTCTGTGATGTCGTGCACGATAGAGAACAGGACCTTTTTGTTTTTGATCGTTATCGGCCAGGAGTAGGTTTCGATTTCTCTTACCGTCCCATCTGCCAGACGATGGGAGAATGAAAACGAGTTTCTTTGTTCGGAAGTGGCCCGTCTCATTTCTTCCAATACCTGATCTTTTGGCATCGTGTTGAGATCGAAGACGGTCCGATCCCTCAGTTGATCCTGTGTGAATCCGTAAAATTCTGCCGCAGCGGGATTGGCATCCAGAATGCGTCCGTCTTCGGGTGATATGAGCATCATAATCGCCCCGTGTTTCTCGAACATTTCGTAGCTGAACCCGGTGGCCTTCGCTTCTCTCTGCCACTGCTGTCTCATCCACCCTGATGGTATGGAGACGACTTCGGCCTGCTTGGGTATCGTGTGTTCCGACATCCCGAATGCCTGCATCGCCAAACCGTCAAGCAGGGTGTGATTCGGACTATCGATGAGCGGAGGTATTTCCTCCGGTTGATTCAGTATGGTTAGTGCCAGCTCGGCTGCCTTCTTCCCTTGTTTTGACGCATTCGCAACGTGCCCGCCTATCACTCCCGATCCGACGTAGAAGTCCCACAGCCCGTAGACAGGAACCGGTGAAGCATCCGCAATCAACAGAGCGCTTTCTTCGAAACTGAAATAGTGGCCTTCTGCATCCACGTTAAAGAGTATGAGCAAAACCAGGGTGTCTTCCTGCAGTTCCTGCAGTTCTTTGAGTGTTTGGCCCATGGATCGCCCAATCCACCAGTCGATGGAAAGATCGGGTTCGAGAGTGGATAGCTCCTTGCGGGCGTGGGCGACCTCCGCAACCCCGGTCGTGGTCGAGTCGCAGATGACGACAATCCTCTTTGCCTGGGGGTTCTGTTCCATTGCCAATCGAACGGTTGCAAGAGGCGATGTTTTTTCCAGAACTCCAGAGAAACGCCGGATCCCCATGGTTAGCGATTCGGAGTAGTGATTGACTCCGCAAAAGACCACGGGGACGTCAGGGATCCGTGGCGCCAAGTGATCCCGGACGAAGATAAGGGCATCGTTGTCTACCGCAATGACCAGCCTGGGTGCGGGTGTTATGTATTTGGAAAGAATCAGTTGAGTGACAGGGCTATCTGCGGTAGGCGTACCGAAACGTTTGGTGTCGAGGTACTCCACATGGAGTTCCAGTTCTTTGTGTTTCCCGAATTTATCCGCAATGGCATCAGATATTTTGTCAGTCCAGGAAAGCCCCTGATGGTAAGACTGAATCACAAGGATCCGACCGGATTCAGCGGCCCGAAGCTCAGTTTGATCCTTTTGCGTGTTCCCGGATGCGGACCACACCGAACATATACCCGCTATGATCAGGTGACAGCAGAGAAACCTCTGGGAGATCCGGTTCATGAACGGCGGTATTGCCCATCTCCTTTGTGGGATGATGGATGAAACGATTGATCAAGGATGTCGGGACAATCCATTGCTTGGATGGGAATCCTTTCGGGTTTAGCGGGTGGCGTCAAGATGTGGAATCGTTTGATTCAAAAAACGGGATTGATTTCCTTAAGTGGATGCGTGATACGCATCAGCTTGAGATGGAAGCCGGAGGGCTTGTTGGGTTATTTGGATTTGCGGATGGGGTTGGTTCGGGTGGCATGTGCTGACCCGCCCCGGGATTCTCGATCCAGATGACCGGATTGTGAGGTTGGCGGGGGATCCATGAAGGCAGTATACACAACGGTTTTGTTGCTCGTGTGCAGTAATGTGTTCATGACTTTTGCATGGTATGGACACCTCAAAAACCTTGCTCATAAGCCATGGATTATCGCGGCACTGGTGAGCTGGGGAATCGCACTTTTTGAGTATCTGCTTCAGGTTCCGGCGAACCGGATTGGTCACACTGTGATCAATGTAGGGCAGCTCAAAATACTCCAGGAGGTGATCACGCTCACCGTATTTGTTCCTTTTGCCGTATTCTACATGAAGGAGAAGCTGACATGGGACTACCTGTGGGCCGGAATCTGTATCATGGGTGCCGTGTTTTTCATCTTCCGGTCACGCTTCTGAAAAGGGTAGACTTCCTACTGGTTCCGGTTAAGGGTGCGCTTTTTGAGCGCATGACAGGGGAACCCGGAACAGACGGTCCATTCAGGCATGTCTTCTGTGACAACTGACCTTGCGCCTATGACCGTTCCTTCTCCGATGGTGACTCCAGGATGGATGAATGCCTGGGCAGCGATCCAAGCGTGGCTTCCGATGTGGATCGGAAGCGTTCTCAAGGGAAAACCGGAGGTTTCATAGTCGTGGGTTCCCGTGCATAGGTAGCATCCTTGCGAGATGACCACCCGATCCCCCAGTGTGATAGTGTCCTGTGAGTAGAGGATTGTCTCATCTCCTATCCCGCATTCGTTCCCAATATGGAGGTTCCATGGTGCCCATACCCTTACTCCCGGATAGATGTGAGTGTGGGATCCGATGCGGGCGCCAAAACACCGTAGCAGAAGAGAGCGCCATCGATGAAGCGGCCGAGGGCTCAGCCGGAAAAGCGACACTTCCACCAATCCCCATATTCCACGAGCAATTCTCGACTTCAGACCGAAGCTTGGTCCGGTGTGTGTGTTGGTGTTGACCGTCGATGATGTTCCCATGGATGCATCCCCCACATGATTGGGGTTGTGGTTGAATTGATGTCGGATCAGGCCTCGAGTCGCGCGAATTCCTCAACGAACATTTGAGCCGTGTTGGCGATTTGGAAACGGTTGTCGAATGTCTTGCGTGCGTCCAATGCCACTTTACGGGGACTTGCTGAGTATTCAAAGGCAGACTGCACAAGCTGCACGGTCCCTTCAAGTGTATCCGGTGCTGCCATTCCTACCCCGTCTTCCACTATTTCCCTCCAGATGTTTACCTGACGCGATAGGAATACTTTTTTTCCGCAGGCAAGCGCTTCGGCCACCACAAGTCCGAAATTCTCCTGATGACTGGGCAACATGAAAGCATCGCAACCGTAGAACGCGCCCCATTTTGCATCGCCGGTCAGCATTCCCGGAAAGAAGATCTGGTTGGACATGGGCTTTGCCATCTCCTGAAGCGACATTCCATACGCAGAGCTCTTGCCTGGTCCGGCAATCACCAGGCGGGGATAAGTCTTCTGGGGATTGGTTTTTACGGCATGGCTGTAGACCTGCATGTAGGCTTGGATCAGGAGATCCACCCCTTTTTTCTCATCCAGACGTGACAGGAATAATAGGAATGGTTTGCCCTCCACCGATGGGCAGTATTTCAAAAACGCTTGCTCCATCGACTCGGAGAAAGACGGGGGGTCAACAATTCCAAGAGGAATGACGAGGTCCTTTCCTTTCGGATATCTCGGAAACGTGTTTTGCGCCAGATCGCACTCCTGCTGATTGCTGAAAACTATCCGATCAGCCCAACGCAGTGCTTTCCTTTCGAATAATTCCCAATAGATGGAATTACGGAAGGTTTTGAAGGGTCGGCGCTCCCAGCTTTGAAACCAGGGATCAAGCATGCCACAGGGCAGAATAAACAGAGGAGGACACAGCACCTTGTTACGCCTGAAACGATTGATGGTTCTGGCCGCTGCGTAAGACGGATATCGCCATAGTCCGTGGACGATCACTCCGTCGTAGAATGGTAGGTTTTTGGTCAACCAAGGGATCAATGCACCCGAATAGGTCCAGCCAAGTCTTCCCGGTCCAATGTTCGTAACTTTGATGTCCTCATGGGAGAAATGAGACGCTCTCGGTTCGTCGATGGTGAGGATTTCCGATTGATGCCCCATCTGGGAGTGGAGAATAGACAACTGGATGGCGACCTGAGCGGGCCCTCCGCTCTCAGGACTGAGTGTGGAGCAGATGTGAAGGAAACGTTTCATGAAACGACAGCACTTCAGGACTGTACAAGTTCAAATCGATGTATCAATCATATTCGTGGCTATGATCCATAGATGTGAAATCGGCTTCCGTTTTCTCGTGGGCAAGAATTATCGAGTCACTGGACTTTCTCGAAGTTGGGTTTTGTCGTTGGGGCGTTTATCGATAGTCTTGTGTTGAGCGCTGATTTTGAGCGACAAGCACACGGGAGTGGATGGTTTTCTTTTGCGATTTGACAAGGGGACACCGAATGGGTGTACCCCGGATCAACACGAAAACGATTCTACAGTTTCTGATTTTGTCTTGTTGGCTGGTTTCCTCCATCGGACCGGATGTATCCGTGTGTATGGGGGCCGGCCCAGTATGGGATGGCGGAGCGGCTTTCGACAGCATCGAAGACGGCTATCTCTTTTTCGTCCAAAATCCCAAGCCCGGGATGCCGGTATGGAAGGAGGTTCGTGACGTCGGTCATCAGAGCCCTTTCACGGGATTGCCCACTCCGCGATTCTATGGGCCCGGGTTCACATTTCTCTCGATAGAAGATCGGGTTTTGCCGGATCGGAAGGAGTGTCAGCTGCTACGTACCGGCCATTGGGCCCGTCCTCCTCCGTTGGTCTAGAAGGATTCCATGTATTCAGCTTCGGATAATTGAAGCCGAAGAAATTACAATTCCTGACCAATAACCGGCGTCATCGGGTTAGATGAGACCGGCTCGCATCTTATGAGAAAATCAATTATTAGACGAATTTTAGACCTGTTTTTTGCTGACGGCATGCCCACTTCTGAGGAATTGAGCCGCCAGTATGCGGAAATGACGGACGTGGCTTTCAGCCAACTGAAGCCGACAGAGCTTACTCCTGAAGCCCGCAAGTGCTACGAGGAGGAAGCCCGCAAGCGGAAAAAATAGTGACCGGATCTTGCGTCAACAGATCCTAATGAGGGTGGGCCCATCAGGGCCGACCTTTTGGCCAAATAAAGAAGCAGAGCCTATATTTGACAATGTATGGATTATAGCTAGTGGATAAGAAGAGGTTTACCATGAAAAAGAAACGCATTATTGTTAATGGTCGGGATGGCGTCTATCATTTGATGAGTCGGTGTTGTTTGGGTGAGCATTTGCTGGAGGATGGGGAGAAGGAGATGTTCATCGGGATGATGCGGCGGCAGGCTGCATTTTGTGGGGTGGACATTCTGGCCTACTCAATCATGTCGAATCATTTCCACATTCTGGCGCGGGTCCGGCATGAGAAGCCGCAGACGGATGAGGAGTTGCTGAGCCGTTATCGGGCGTTCCATGAGGGTTGTCGTATTTCCCCGTATTCGATAACGCCGGATGGCTTGGAGAAGATTCTGGAACGGAATGATGAGATCGCCCAGCATGCGCGGGATGCGTTGCTGGCGCGAATGGGGGATGTGTCGGTGTTCATGCGCGAGCTCAAGCAGCGTTTCACGATCTGGTATAACCACCAGAATGGGAACCGTGGAACCTTATGGATGGAGCGTTTCAAGAGTCTGGTTGTGGAGCCTTCGCTGCAGGCAATGGCGACCGTTGCGGCCTACATCGACCTCAATGCGGTGCGCGCTGAGCAGGCGGATGATCCGGCGGATTACCGGTTCTGCAGCTATGCCGCTGCAATGGGAGGCAAGGCGTCCGCTATCAATGGCTACCGCTTGATCTACGGTGGACGCAGCTTTGCCGACGCTATAGCCGGATATCGTCTGTGTTTGTTTGGGAAGGGCGCCAAGCCGAAGGGGGAGCAGGACAAGGACCGTGGCGTAATCCCCCTGGAGAAGCTGGATGCGGTGATCCGCAGTGGTGGAAAGGTGGAGGTGTCCGAGTTGCTGCGCCGGAGGGTCCGTTACTTCAGCGATGGGATGGCAATCGGATCCAAGCGTTTCCTGAAAGGGCTCTTCGATGAGCATCGGGAGTGTTTTCCAGAGAGCCGGAAAGCCCGCTTTGCGTCGATGAAAGGGGCGGATTGGGGTGAATTGCAGGTGGTCCGCGATCTCAAGGTCAACGTCTTCGGGTGAGCAGGTTGCGTGCTTTTGTTTCCGTCGGTTGGTTCATGAGATTGTGGTGCGTATGGACGTGCCCTGACGATAAGAGGGGCTAAAAAGGAATTGATAGAGGAACGGGTTCATGGTTTAGGAGAGAGGAATGCCCGAAAATCCGACTCAACCCCAGACGCAGCAAAAGGAACCGATACTTCCCAATCTGTTGTTCAATATCCTTCTTCCGATTGTGTTGTTGCGCAAGGGAGATGATTGGCTCGGTTGGTCTCCGACATATGTTCTGATACTTGCGCTGGCATTTCCGCTCGGTTACGGAATCCGGGACAGGATCGTCAATCGGCGGGTGAACTTGTTTTCGATCGTAGGTCTTGTGAGCATTCTGCTCACGGGAGTAGTGGGCGTTTTGAGGCTTCCGCCGATATGGTTGGCGTTTAAGGAAGCTGCAGTTCCTGCGGTTTTGGGCGCAGCTGTCCTCTATTCGATGAAGACCCGGTATCCGCTGGTTCGTACCCTGATTTATAACCCACAGGTCATTCAAGTAACAAAAGTAGAGGAGCTTCTGAAGATCAAGGGATCAAAACCTGCATTCGAAAAAACGCTGGCGCATGCCACCTACTACCTGGGGGCTTCGTTCTTTCTCAGTGCAATACTTAACTTTGTCCTGGCGCGTGTTATGGTGCAGACTCATCCGGCGATTGATGCTGCGAAATACAATCAGGAGCTTGCGTCGATGTATGCGTGGAGCTATGTGGTGATTGTTGTTCCGTCCATGATCGTAATGATGGCAGCTTTGTGGGTACTGATCCGTGGGATCCGGGTTCATACCGGTTTGAGTCTGGAGGAAGTCATTCAGGGTGGAGTGCCTTCACAAAACGATAAGAAGGAAAAGAGTCAGTGAACGCAAATCCCCACAATCCAGCGAAAGAAGGTTCTTCATGTAGTGAGCTGCGAACAGGTGTTGCAGAGTTGGAAGGGTTGTATGGGAGTTTTACGGTATCGGAAAGGGTTATACAGCAGGTTTGGCTGCATCAGGATTTTGATCACCGGGATTTGACGCTTGAGTCAGGTGAGTCGTTGGAAGTTGTTGATCCGGGGGTGTGGAATCATCTGGAGGGCCCGGATTTCAAGGATGCCGAGGTCCGGATCAATGGAAGAACACTGAAGGGGGATGTGGAATTGCACCTGTATCCGGAGGATTGGAACCGACATGGACATTCGTCGGATTCCGCATACCGGCGCGTGGTGTTGCATGTCACGCTATTTGCGCCGTCCGGAGCCCCATCCGGTCGAGTGTTGGTTGGGGGCAGTCTTCCGCTCCTCGTGTTGCTTCCTCATCTGGATGAGGACGTGGAAGCTGTTCTGATGCGGAATGCCGTTAAGGTGGAAGGCGATCCGGATTGGCGGGAGCATCCATGGATGCAGGGTTTTCTATTTGGCGATGATGGAATCTGCCGGCTTAGTGTCCTACGTTCAAAAGGGCTTGTGCGATGGAAGCAGAAGGTTGGATATGCTGTTCGTCGTTTGGAGAAGAACGCATGGGACGCTGCTTGCCATCAGATCATGCTTGAAGTGATGGGATTCAGGAGAAACCGGGCTCCGATGCATGAGCTTGCCCTCCGGTATCCATTGGAACTGTGGGAAAAGGGATTAATCGATCCCGCGGCAATGTTTGCCGAAGCTGGATCCGGATGGATACTGACGGGCGTTCGTCCCCACAACCATCCGCTTCGGAGACTGGAATCCTATGCCCGATGGGTTCATCGCCATCAGCATTGGCCGGAGTCTTTCTACGGTGCCTGCAGGGATCTTTGGAAATGTCAGCCTGCCGCAGCTCGGGACACTAAACAGTATCGCAGGGAAACGGGACTGGTAGGTTTGTCCCGGCATTTCAGGGAGGGTTTCTTCGACGGACTGTTCGGCGAGAGCCGGCATGCAACGCTTTGGTGTGACGGATTGCTTCCTTTGCTCGCCGCGCGGACGGGTTGCCTGTCCCTGCATGAACCGTGGTTTCATTGGTATGTGGGCGACATGCCGGGATGGGTTCAACTGGCGGCAGAAGCTGTCATCCGGATGGAACCTGACACTGATATTGTGCAGTGCAATGGCCTTTCACAAGGCTTGTTGGAATTGGCACTTGAGTATCAATCCGCCGCATCCTGATAGATGAGGGCTTGTGGTGCACAGGGGCCAACGTTCCGTGCCCCTGTTTTCGAAGGTCATGCGGGATGGGACAGGTGATTACTCTTCATCCTCCCAATCGCCATCTTCATCTTCCTCTTCCCATGACTCATCTTCTTCATCTTCGAGTTGGATGAAATCCATGAAGGGAAGCTCTCTGTAGTCTGAAGGAGCGGAAAAAAGCGAAGCGTCGATTTTGTCTTTCGACACCGATACCAGCTTTTCAGTAGTTTCAAGCGGGCCATGTCCCATGAATCCCGGTTGAGCTGAGTAAACCACAAAACCCGAGTTGCTGATGTCCTGTTCTGCTTTTTCCTGCGGTGTTTGAGGAACCATGCTGTTAATGGCATTTTCCATTGCATTCATGGTCTTGCGGAAAAAATCAAAATCGAACTCCTTGGCAAGGTGGTCCGCGAGTTGTTTGGAAACCCATTTTTCGCCAGCTGGTTTACCGTTTGCCAAGATCTTGTGGCTATCGTATTTGTAACCGGCGATCTCGGACGAGTCTCCCTTCTGGACCTCGATCTTGGTTTTGGCCGCTTCCTCCTGCTGTTGGGCCATCATAGCCTGGACCATGGGATTCTCTAGTAGCGCACTCATCTGTGCCTTGAACTGTTCTTCGATCGTTTTCGGCATATCGGAGAACTTGCCTTGCATGAAAGCCTTGTGCGCGTGGTTAAACGCAATGTAGTGGTCTTTTTTCAGGTCAACGATAGTGTCGATTTCGCCATCGATGTATTCGGCCATTCTTCCTTTGCTGAAGTAGGAAATGCGCTCATCTCCGTCTTCATCCATGACGATCGTGAGGTCGGCGTGGAGCCGTGGGGCTCCGGAAATCACGAGAGCTGAAAGAACAGGAAGAAGATTCCTGAAGATGTGTGAGGTGGTTTTTTTGCTCATAGGTGTAATCAATGGGTTGAAGTCGGAATTCTTGATGATTCCGTACGGATATCCAGCAGAGTGAAGAATATGGGACGGTGTGACAACTCCATATATTCATGTCGATATCGACTAAGCGCTTTTTACGGAGAGCGGAACCGGTAAAAGAAAAGGAAGATTCCATGGTCGCGAGAACCTCGCCGCAGCGCCCCATTATCTGTTTCCGTGATCATTTCGGATGCCCCCATTTTGTGCCAGCAGCGGATTGACGCCGAAGGATGGGATTGGTTTTCTGGGGCATGGATTCTCACACGCTCGGATTTTTGTTGGCTTCGATTGCGCTCTCATTGTCGCCTGGACCGGACAATCTCTTTGTGGTTTCGCAAGGGATTGCGTATGGGCGAAAGCCCGCATTCTGGGCGGCATGTGGAATGGTGAGCGGGGTGTTGGTTCACACGTTGGCAGCGGCCTTCGGGATATCGGTTGTGTTCCAGACATCGGCTTTGGCGTTTAACGTGGTCAAGTATGCAGGCGCGGGGTATCTGTTGTATCTGGCCTATCGGGCGTTTCGTGAGCACGCGAGCTTCCGTCCCGGAAATCCACCGGCTCAGCGGTCCTTGAGTGGGCTATACAGTCGGGGTTTTCTCATGAATGTGCTCAATCCAAAAGTGGCGTTGTTCTTCCTCGCGTTTCTGCCGCAGTTTGTCCGTCCCGATCAAGGGTCAGTTCCGATGCAGATGGTCACGTTGGGAATCCTGTTCATGGCACAGGCTTTTGTGGTGTTCTCCGCAATTGCCTATTTTGCCGGTTCTGTGGGGTATTGGCTGCAGCGGAAGCCGGCAATGGGCCGGTGGCTGGGTTGGCTAAGCGGATCGGTTTTTGCCTTTCTTGGGCTACGGTTGCTCTTTGCGCACCGGAACTTATGAATCCTGAATGTGGGACTGATAACGAAAAGGTTGTAGATCCGGCAGATTGCGTCCATACGAATGATTTTCATATGACAGAGCAGGCAAAGATCAAAGCGAACGGGGACTCCTACGAAGTTGAAACGGGTTCATCCATAGAATCGTTTCTTGCCGGCCTTGGGCAGACCTTGGATCTGGTGGTAGTCGAGTATAACGGTCGGGCACACACCCGAAAACAGGCCCGATCAATTCGATTAAAGGATGGAGATGTTCTTGAGATTATCCGCATCGTAGCGGGTGGTTAGAAGGCGGGATGAAGGTGCGATCCAATTCTATGGTGGATGTCCTAAGATGAGCATTGAAGTTACAGAGTGTCATGGATTCAGGTCGGGCGACGGTCGGGAAATGATGGGTAAATCCTCTGGAAAAAGCCTGAAATCCGTACTGGTGTGGGGTTTTCGGGTTCTCGCGCTGGCTTCTATCGGATATGCCATTTTTGTTGCGTTCTGGTGTGTTGCGCACACCGGAAGAGTATTATATTGGGATCAATGGAGCGACTATTCTGCATTTCTCACTTCAGTCGATGATGGGGAAGGAATTTTGAGATGGCTTTTTAGTGTTCACAATGAGCATAGGATACTCTTGCCTAGGTTATTCTTTCTTCTGGACTGGTATGTTTTTGGAGGCAGCAATCGATTTCTGATCTTTTCAGTTTTTTTGCTTCAAGCGGTTTGCGCTTCGTTAGTGGTCTTTGTCTTACGCAAGGGGATGGATATCGATCGCAAAGGAAATCTGTATCCATTGGTTATTGCATACGTATGGTATGTATTCTTCGGAATGACTCAGGTTTCCAACTTCACATGGGGCTTTCAGATTCAGTTTGTGCTGGTGTATTGCTTGGCTCTGTGTGCGTTTGTGGCGATTTGGAGAGCATCTGTGTCCAATCGAGGATGGTTGTGGCTTAGCCTGGCGTATGTATCCGGTTTTGCCGCCTGCTTCAGTCTGGCAAATGGCATTCTTGTGTTTCCTGTGTTGGTGTTTTTAGGTTGGGTTGCTAAGCTGAAGCGATCAATGCTCTTTACCTCCTTTGGTGTGTGTTGCGGCGCTGTATTTCTTTATGCTTTAGCTTGGAATAGCAGTAATTCTTCTGTGCCAATCGAATGGAATGCAGGTTGGTTTTGGTCGCTGGGTAGATACATTCTGGCATTTTTCGGGAATCCTCTGAGAGATTCAGGGTATCTGTTTTCGCGAGCTTTTGGGTTATCAGCAATCATAGGATGGATATTCTGTTTATTGTTGTTTTTGTTTGATAAACGAAGGTCGCGGTGGACTCTGGTCGCTGTTGGAATGACTCTGTTTGTGATGGGCTCGGCGTTGCTTACTGCTTTGGGTCGCCATGAATTGGGCTGTTTTCAGGCAACATCCAGCCGATATGCAACTCCAGTCCTGCATTTTTGGTGTGGTTTTGGGATGTTGTTGATTTCTCCATCAACGATTCCATTGGGTGGGTTAGGACGGAATATGCGTAATATGTGTTGGGGCCTTTTCGGAATCTATATTGTGATCCTGACAATGTCTCAAATGAAATTCTTCTGGATGGCAGAACAGGCATTTGTTTCGCATGAAATGGGTTTCAACGCGATAAGAGAGGATTCATATGACCGATACATGGATGGGCTGTATTATGATCTCAATTCAGCGAGATCGCTTTTTTCGGTTATTCGTGCGCGACCTGAAACCAAAGCTCATTATGGACCTGAGTCGCTAGATATTAATGGAGTGATTCCTAGGGGTATTCTGCATGAGTGGCGAAGTGTTGAGGTGATTCGGGGCGAAAGTTTGAGTGGGAAGGACAAGAATCGTGCTGTCTTCCGAGGAGTGTTATCTGTGGAGCAATCACGTGAGCCTCTATTTGTCTGGTTCCTTGATTCTCTAGGGACGTGTGGAACCGCGCGGGTTATTCCCCGGCGATATTCGGGTGCAACCGAAGAGGGCTCATGGTTGATTCAGGGGCAGTGGCGGAGGATTCCCGAAGATCACTCTGTCGAGACATGGATCCGCTTTGATTCCGGGTTTGCAAGATCAAGATTGGTCTTTATTGTTCGGATGGATTCTTCTTCAGTTTCAATGATCCGGTTGGAGGATCTGCAGCATTCATCGCCTTTGCATTGTGAAGTTTTGGAATCACAATCGGTTTGGTCGGAGCTGTCTGGTTCCAGAATGTTTCAAGAGGATAATACGGGCGCCGTTGGATGGACCTCGTTCCATAATGGACATAGTAGGATAGGGAGTGGTCGCGTCAGAATCGTGGCGAACACGGGGGCCGCGAAAGTGTTGTACCTGCCGATTCGGACAGGTTCGGGTATCCCGGCATACGATCTGAAGTTCACGGGGGTAGGAATTAACGAGTCTTTTCTTTCGGTTGGAGTGGATGCATTGGATGATCAATGGTATGCGATTGGAATTGACCTTACGGGAATTGCGTTGCCAACCCGGAAGGTTGAGATTGAAGTCCATGACCGTGGTGAAGATCCCGATCAGTGGATCAGTATTGGGCATCTTCGCGCACATTAGTCTGCATGGAAACCTATTGCGGGTATTGAGGGTTATGTGTTGGATCAACGTTGCATGAAGAATAAAAGCACGTTGGCTGTCATTCTGGGGATCGGGTTGCTGTTGGTGTTGTTTTGGCAATTCTGGGAGCAGGCCCACGGGTGGAATCACAGCCTTCTTGGAAAGCATGCTTTCCGTCAGTCTCAAACGGCTGTTGCTGCCGCGAACTTCGTCGAAGATGGATTTGCGCTTCATCCAACGATTCCGGTGTATGGCCCTCCTTGGATTCTACCCCTCGAGCTGCCATTATACCAGTGGATTCATGCAGGCGTTGTCCGGTTGTTATCGAGTCCTCTGGTTCAGTCCGGAAGGGGCTTGAGTGTAATGTTTCATTTGATTGGACTCGTGCAATTGTTCAGGATTCTGAGATCCTTGAAGGTGGGAAGGCCATCGGCGTTGTATGCATTGACATTGGTGACTGTTTCTCCCGTTTCTGTGTATTGGTCTCAGGCAATACTGATTCAGTCTTTGGCTGTTGCTCTTGTGCTCAGCTACGTGCTATCCGGATTACAGAGCATTTCCTCATCTCCATCACGATGGAAACTACTGGAAACGGTATTGTTGGGGACTTTGGCTGCTATGGTAAAGATCACCGCCTTTTCAGTAGGATGGGGATTTCTCGCACTCCACATTGCAACAAAGGCCTTTATCGACAGCCAGCCGAAAAAGCCATTTCCCGGGAAGGACGTGGTCCGAACTTTCCTTTTGTTACTGATTCCGATTGTTGTTGGTGCTGTGTGGGTCCTTTACTCCGGCTTGATCGCGCGAATGAATTCAATACCGGATGCAGCCCATTCTTCCATATGGTATTTCGGATCTGTTTCTGCCCGATTTGACCCGGAGCAGCTTTCAGTTATTTGGAAGCATTGTGTGGAGTGGACTTTGGGTTCCCCTTTGGCTTTGGTGGTCATTCTATTTTCTTTGCTGGCGCCGTGGCCGAAACGGGTTCGATCATGGGCATTTCTTTTGGCCGCGGTTGCGGGCCCATTGGTCTTTTGGAACGTGTATTTTGTTCACGACTACTATTCCTATGAGATTGTGTTCTGGTTTGGCGCTGGTATCGCGCTTTGTTTCGATGCTCCTGAGCTCTGGAAAACGAAACTGCGATCACTTGGTTCTCTGGCTTGCATGACCATCATCCTGAGTTTGATGATTCAAGGATACTATCGCACGCCTTACCCATGGTTTTTGAGGCACGACTACAGGGTTCAGGAATACGAATACCTGAATGCGGTTGGGGAGAGCGTGGACAGGAATACTTTCTTCCTTGTTCTTGGTGACGATTGGAATCCGGTTACCGCTTTTTGTACTGGCCGGAAGACCATCATGATGCGGTCGGATGGGGTCGAGAATGGGATTTATCCGTTAATCTATGAAAAGGCGGTTGCAGAGGGGTTGCGTTGTGGCGGGCTTCTGTATTTCACCCGCGGTGCCGACACAGAAATGTTAGCGAAGGTATTGGATCAGTTTTCGCTGAAGCCCGAGCCTTCTTCATCATTGGGTGAATATTTGCTGTTTTTCCGGATGGGTAATGAAGCATGATATCCTGATGGTATTTTTGGATGACCAGTTCGTGTCCGGTTTGACCAATCATGCGGGGACGCATCCGGAAGGTGTGTTTCCCGAGTTTGAATGGTTTTGGAAGTTACACAGTCAGATAATCTGGATCGGGAAAACGCTGATCGGAGAGTATGGAGTGTGTTAGAAAGAAACCTACCTTGAACATGCAATTGCGTGATGCCAATAAAGAGAATTGGCTGGCCTTAGCGATTTGGTGTGCCCGTTTGCTCGCTGGTGTGGCGGTAGCGTATGCACTTTATGTTGCCATTTGGGCTTATGCAAACGCCGTGGTTCCGTTGTATTGGGATCAGTGGGATAATCAGAACGCATACCTTGCCTACAACGCCAATCCTGGGGGCTGGATGCGGTGGTTGTTTGCGCTGCATAATGAGCACCGGATAACGATTCCGAGGTTGTTTTTCCTCGCAGATGTGCAAGTTTTCGGAGGATCCAACCGCTTTCTGGTGTTTTCCATCCTAGCGGTACAAGGGCTTTGCGCATGGCTGGGTGTAAGACTAGTGGGTCGGTATGTGTCCCGACGGGGAATAGTTTTTCCGCTGCTGGTTGGATCTATTGCGCTATTGTGCTTTGCCGCCTGTCAGATGGAGAACTTGACGTGGGGATTCCAGATTCAATTTGTTCTTGTTTTCTTCTTTGGTCTTTTGGCGTTCTATTTTGGGCAAAGCCCGGACGGAAATAGATCTGCGGGCTGGATGCGATACACTTTGGCACTTGTGGCGGGTGTGGCTGCCTGTCTGTCGATGGCGAACGGGTTGCTGGTGTTGCCGGTATTGGGAGCCGTCGCCTTACTGAGCGGGGGAGGATGGGGCCGCGTGTTGGCCGCGTGGAGCCTCGGCGCTATCATGGGTTGGTGGCATCTGAGCTCAGTTCAGAGCCCATTACATTTGGAGGCCTCGAACGCCTGGAGCATGGATGAGGTATGGTCCATGGCCAATTACCTGCTCGTGTATCTGGGGAATCCGGTTCGGGGTGAGTCGTTGGTTCTCGGGAGGGTCCTTGCGTTGTGTGCCTTGGTGTGGAATTCAATCGTGATCGCGCGACTGGTGTTTGGGAGGCGCAAAGATCCGGTGGCATGGGTGTTTGTGGGAATGATTCTCTTTGTGGTGGGATCGGGTTTTTTGACCGCTTTTGGCCGACATGACATGTCGATGCTGCAAGCGACGTCCGGGCGCTATTCCACACCAGCTGTGCATTTCTGGATGCATACCGGATTGCTGGCGGCTTGGCTATGCTGTGGAATCAACAGGCAGAGTAGACGTCGCGGCCGGTGGTTCGGTGTTCCAAGCGGTGCGTTGGTATGTTACTATGCGATCTACCTACTGACGCACCAGCAAGGATACTTTGATCACTATTCCGGCTTCAAAAAACGCAGCGACATTGCCATGGAAGCGTTGCGTCAGGATGTGCATGACCCGGATTACTCGGGTGTGTTGTATCCGCGAATGCAGGATATGCGCCCAGTCCTTGGCTGGATGCGAACTGAGGGATCGATGGCTGAGTTGTATCAACCTCAGGAGTTCGATGCGGGTTCGGTCAATCCAGTTGCTGTGGATTGGGAGTGGACGGAGGTATTGGTAACCAAGACAGTGGGCTTGGTGGATCCCGATGCCATGCGAGGGGTATTCCGCGGCGTGCTGCGGATGGATCCGTCGTATGTTCCATGCTCGCTCGTGTTCATTGTCGACCAGTCCGTGCTTGGCAGCGGGGGTGTGATTTCGATGGTGGACGCGACACGTCTTGAAGCTGGATTGTGGGAGGTGCATGGCCATTGGAACAGACTCCCTCCGAAAGGGCAGAAGATCTCGGTGTGGATCAAGCTTGATCGCGAAGGTTATGCCACTGGGGAGATGGAATTCTCTGGAGCAGAGGCTCCAGATCGTGGGAATGTGGTGACATTTTCGTCGATCGATGGACTCCCGACATTGCCTTTTGAGGTTGTGCATCAGGATGGTGCATGGGCCGTGAACGGATGTTTCCCGGCTGTGTTGAATGTTCCATCACTTGGCGAAGTATGGGGATCGTGGAACGGAGCCGATGCTAACACGGGTAGAATATCGATTCGTGTGAAAATTCCCGTTGGCGCCCGGGAAATGATCCTACCTTTCATCACTGGCCCCGGCAAACCCTGTGTCACGATACGGGTTGGTGCCCTTGCGGGTAACGGCCCAGGTATGAAGATTGAACCGGAGGGTCTTCCGGAGGATTGGTACGCACTTGTCCTTCATGTGGGAGATATGCCAGGAATCGGCGATTCCGCGGAAATTGAGTTGGATGAGTCCGGAAAGGAATGGGGCCAATGGGCTGCATTTGCTAGTCCTCGTTTCCGCTGATGTGGTTGCGGGGGATTGCGGGTCCATAAGAGGAGTCTGGTCATTGACTGAAGCCCACGGATGGAATCGGTCCGGTGTCGACCGTGCGGGGATCGCATGTTCGAGCGTTGTCTGGATTTGGATTGATCGGATCCGCCAGGTGTCCTATCTAGGATGGGCATGGAACCGGATCCAAGCGAAGTGTCGTCAGCCCCTCTCAACTCCAACAGGGAGATTCCGGACATTGACTCGTCGACGGACGATTACGCCAGTCGTTTCAGTGGGGTGGCGGGAGCCTACTTTCTTGGAGTGCAGTCTGACGTCACGACGAAACTGATTGCGGAGTGGCCTGGATCCAGTGTGCTGGATGTTGGGGGCGGGCATGCCCAGATTGCCCCGGTTCTTGCCGGGAATGGGCATCCGGTGACTGTTCTGGGAAGTGATGCTTCGTGCCGGATGCGCTTGGATCGGTGTGATCCGAGGTTGGGAATCCGTTTTGTCGAAGGTGATGTGGTTCGATTGCCGTTCCCGGATCAATCCTTTGATGTGGTGACTTCATTCCGTATGGTCCCGCATTTGGATGCATGGGATCTTCACCTTCAGGAGATGCTCAGGGTGTGTCGCAAAGGCATCATCTTCGACTATCCCGACATCCGCAGTTTCAACATTCTCTACAGTCTGTTGTTCAGCCTGAAGAAACGCTTTGAAAAGAACACCCGGACATTTGCCTGTTTTTCGCGCAGTCAAATCCGGCAGGCGTTGCATGCTCCATCTGAGGATTTGGAATTCGAGCCTCAGTTCTTTTTCCCGATGGTTGTGCATCGCACCCTCAAATCAAGATCCTTGTCGACCGGGTTGGAGTCGGTGTCTTCTGTGTTGGGATTGAAAAGGCTGTTTGGTTCGCCGGTGGTGGTTCGCTGCCAGCGTCGTTGAAGTGACTGCAAGCACTCGTATCTTTGGACTTCCTCAATATCCGGGAAAGCCCGGATCCCATCAAAGACATTGTTGGTAATCC
>JAPXRV010000009.1:0-66984 GCA_033813415.1 Opitutales bacterium
GAAGGGCTTGTTCCGGAAACTGCTGCTCTTGGGTTTTGCTTGTGGCTTCACCTTGCTGATGATGGAGGGGATGATCCGGATCACCGGTTTGGTTCCCCCGCATGGATATCCAAAAGGACTGTTCATCGAGGATCCGGACACGGAATTCATCATGGCCCCAGGGTTTCCCGAGACCCGTTTTTCCAAGCAGGAGTTTGAAACCACCGTCTTTACGAATCAGGATGGCTTCAGGGATGTTGAAAGGGCCGGGCCAAAGCCCGAAGGCGTCTATCGGGTGCTTGTTGTGGGGGATTCCTTTGTTTGGGGAGCTTACGGGGTCGACTCCTCCCATACCTTTACGGCGCTTGCGGAGCAATCCTTGAACCGCGATGCGGATAAGGGCAGACCCAAGTTTGAGGTGATCAATGCGGGGGTGGTCGGATGGGGGACCGACAATGCGCTGGCATTTCTGAAGAGCCGATGGGATCGGTATCAGCCGGATGCTGTGGTGATCGCGTTTTGTGTGGCGAATGATTTCTTCGACAACATGCGTTCAGGGGAATACTCGGTGAAAGACGGCTATCTTGTCGAGACCGAGTCTCTTGGTTCGGATCACCTCTTGAGGAAGCTCCGGAACTGGGCGGTCGCCCATTTCCGTCTGGCGGGACTCGCGGAAAGGGTTGTTTTCCAGATGGAGGCATTCAAACCTCTGCTCAAGCAGCAGGAGGCGATCCGTTTCCATGGTAAAGACCAGATGGAAGTCCTGTATGGAATGGATCAGGATGAGCAGGCATCGATCCGCGATCGGACAGAATATCTGCTCGGTCAGGTGGCTTCGCTCTGCAGCGAGCGTGGGGCTCATTTGTCGCTGATGCCGATTCCGTCCAGAATACAGGTTGAGATCAGAGACAAGGATGCCTCCCCGGTTGACATGGGTTTGTCCGATGCGCAGCTGTCCGTTCCGGATAAGGTGTTGGAGTCCATGTGTGAGCGGGTGGGGATCGTTTTTGTGCCTTCGCTTGAATCTTTCCGGAATGCGTCGGCCGATGGGTCCTTGTACTGGGAGCTGAATCCGCACTTTAACAGCGAAGGGAACCGGGTGGCTGCCTCCATCCTTGGCGAGCATCTTGCGTCGCTCGAGGATTCGAGGTGACGTTTCTGCCGATTGGAAAAGGCGTCGGATTCTTTCGTTTTGCCGTTGCATATCACCCTGTTTTCAGAATTTCCACGGGGAAATTTGTATTGACCAACTCCTTGGTGCGGACGAGAATCAGGCGTTTTATTGTTGTCTGATATTATATCGTCATGCTCAAGACATACAAACGATTTGCCATCCTGCTTTCGCTTATTCTGACCACTGTGTCAGGGTTTGGTCAGCCGGTCGTTATCCCGTCGGATAGAGAAGATTTCCACATCTACCTGTTGATGGGCCAATCCAACATGTCGGGGAACGCTGTGTTGACCGGAATGGATACCCAGACCGATCCGCGGATCCTGAAGTTGAACCGTGGAAACGGATGGGAGATCGCGAAGGATCCGATCTCTCCATTGTACAATCCGGCGGTTGGGCCGGGTATGGCATTTGCCAAACGTTTGATCGAGGAAAAGCCTGGCATCACGGTAGGTTTGATTTCCACTGCGATGGGTGGAACCTCAATTTCGAAGTGGGAAAGGGGCTCGGCTCTCTACTACAGTACAATTTGGAGGGCCAGCGCGGTGTCTGGTCAGGGCATCATCAAAGGCATCCTTTGGCATCAGGGCGAGCATGATGGGATTTATGCAGCCGATGCAAATGTCTATGGTCAGAAGCTTCAGTTATTGATCGACAATATGAGGATGGATCTCGGAAATCCGGATCTTCCGTTCATCGTGGGTGGTTTTGCTCCGAAGATTCTAAAGAATAAAAACCATGTGTGGGCGGACACGGTTTGGAATCGCTTGAAGTGGGTAGGCGAGAACGTTCACATGGCTGCATATGTCCCGACCTATGGAGTGGACGAACTGGGCGACAACCTGCACTTCAGTGCTTCCGGTCAGCGCCAAATGGGTATGAGGTACGCGAATGCGCTGATGGCAATGGATGGAACTTGGCTGGCGGCTGTTCAGGAAATGATGAATGAGCAATCCGAGGACTTGGGCGATGGGTGGAAATCCCATCCGGTCTTTGGGATGTATTTCGACGAGAATTTCCCGGTCATCAAACATGCCCAGCTCGGTTGGGTGAAGTTGAGCGTCAATGCCGATCAGATCGTGCAGTTGGAATCCACCGACTATGGACAGATCAACATATCTCCCGAATCCTGGACTGGTGGGTTTTACTTGCATCGTGAAGTATCGGATCCAGAGTTGAGGCCGTTTAAAAGAGGGGATGAGTTCTTTGTTAACATTGCTGCCGATGAGGATGAACCCAGGAAGTTCTACAATCATACCATCAATGAGTGGGTTTCCTCTATCGATGATGCTCCGGAATATGAGACGATTCTCGACTACTACTTGAGAGCGGAGCGTCAGTTCGGGAAGACTCAGGAAGCACTTGTAAAGACACAAGGATCTGCGAGGGAAGGAAATTGGAGTGCGACCCGCCTGCACTTGGTGGAAACGGAGTGGAGCCGTTACTTTACCATATTGTATGCACAGGAAGCATGGAAAGTCATTGGCGAGAGCAAGATCTCCCGTCAGGATGGCGATGTTTGGCGTGCCCGGGTTATGGATTTGATCAGCCGGATTGACGGCGTGTTGATTGATGCACAGCAGAGTTATATCACGCTTGTGACTTCAGGAGTTCCGAGACTTCCGCCTCCTCCCTCGGGAGAGGTGACGCCGGAGCCGAATCCGAATCCGAATCCTGATCCGGATGTTGACCCGGAGGATCCGGAAGATCCAACGGTTGATCCTGATCGGGGCAATAGTTGGGAGAATCCGATCGTGGTCGGATCGAAGTCAGCTCAGGAAGCTTTTGCTTGGCCACAGACCATTGTTCTCTCAGGGGTGACGACCGGGGAAGTCAGCATTTATCCGGGTCGTGAGAAATTCAGCTTTCCCTGTTCGAAGGCAACTGAGTGGAAGGAGATGGACATTGATCCTTCAGCCAGGGTGAACCTCGCAGTCGGCAATTTCTGGGTGATCCAGAAGATTGGTGAGAAATTCTATGCGATCACAGCGGACTACTTCCGCAAGAATCAGTTTTTCAATCAATGGGCACCTCAGGTTTTCTCTGAAAAACTCCCTCCGGATTCGCCTGATTCCAGCAATTTGGCGCCAATGTATTACAAGAAGGGTGAGACCTACGGTTTCATGGTCACTACAGTGGCGCTGAACACCTACAGGACCACGAATGAACGGTCCAACATTGTGATGTTCCAGATGCCCTGATCGTTCAGGCATGAATGCTTTCAAAAGGCTGTCCCGTTTTCCGGACAGCCTTTTTTGTGGTTTGGAATCCCTGTTTGAGGGGTCTCGCGTGGACTGCTTTGTACAAACAAGACGAGGACAACCCGGAGGGATGGGGCATCGTATTCGATTTCGGGTTTTGTCCGCGGCGATTCTTGTTGCCCAACTCCTTTCAACGGAAGACAATCAGGCGTTTTACTGTTGTCTGATTTTATACCGTCATGCTCAAGACATACAAACGATTTGCAATCCTGCTTTCCATTATTCTGACCACTGTGTCCGGGTATGGTCAGCCGGTCGTCATCCCGTCGGATAGAGAAGATTTCCACATCTACCTGTTGATGGGTCAATCCAACATGTCGGGAAATGCCGTATTGACCGGAATGGATACCCAGACCGATCCGCGGATCCTAAGGTTGAACCGTGGAAACGGTTGGGAGATTGCGAAGGATCCGATTTCTCCGTTGTACAATCCTGCGGTTGGGCCGGGAATGGCATTTGCCAAGCGACTGATCGAGGAGAAGCCCGGCATTACGGTGGGTTTGGTTTCCACCGCTATGGGAGGCACTAAGATTTCTCAATGGGAAAGGGGATCGGCGCTCTACGAGAGTACGAAATGGCGGGCTGGCGAAGCATCCAAACACGGCGTGATCAAGGGCATCCTTTGGCACCAGGGCGAGCATGATGCAATATATGGAACAGATGCCTCCGTTTATGGCCAGAAGCTGCAGTTGCTGATCGATAACCTGAGAAAGGATCTCGGGAATCCGGATCTTCCTTTTATCGTAGGTGGTTTTGCTCCATCCATTCTGAAAAACAAGAACCACGTGTGGGCGGACACGGTCTGGAATCGTTTGAAGTGGGTTGGAGAGAACGTTCATATGGCGGCCTATGTTCCAACCTATGAAGTGGACGAACTCGGCGACAACCTGCACTTCAGTGCTTCCGGTCAGCGCCAGATGGGGACGCGGTACGCGAATGCGCTGATGGCACTCGATGGGACCTGGCTGTCGGCCGTTCAAGAGATGATGAATGAGCAGTCGGAGGATTTGGGTGAAGGATGGAAATCCCATCCGGTCTTTGGAATGTATTTCGACGAGAATTTCCCGGTCATCAAACATGCCCAGCTCGGTTGGGTGAAGTTGAGTGTTAACGCGGATCAAATCGTGCAGTTGGAGTCCACCGACTATGGGCAGATCAACGTTTCTCGCGAGTCGTGGGCAGGTGGCTTTTACCTGCATCGTCAGGTGGATGATCCAGAGTTGAGACCCTACCAAAGAGGGGATGAGTTCTATGTGAATGTTGCCGCCGATGAGGATGAACCCAGGAAGTTCTACAATCACACGATCAATGAGTGGGTTTCATCGATCGATGGTGCTCCAGAGTACAAGACGATTCTGGACTATTACCTGAGAGCAGAGCGTCAGTTTGGAAAGACACAGGAATTGGTTCTCCAGACGCAGATATCTGCAAATGAAGGCAATTGGAGTGCCACACGCAAGAATCTGATAGAAGCCGAGTTGAGCCATAATTTGACTGTTCTATATGGGGAGGAAGCTTGGCAAATCATCGGCGAGAGTAAAATCTCCCGTCAGGATGGCGATGTTTGGCGTGCGCGGGTGTTGGACCTTCTGGGCCGGATAACCCCAGAGTACAAAGTGGCTGAGCAGCGTTACATTGATTTGGTGTCTTCGGGAGCTCCCCAGCTTCCTCCTCCGCCTTCGGGAGAAGTGACCCCTACCCCCAATCCGGACCCGGATGTTGATCCGGAAGATCCGGAAGATCCAACGGTTGATCCGACGGTGGGCACCAGTTGGGACAACCCGATTGTGTTGGGTTCCAAATGCGCGCAGGAAGTTTTCAGCTGGGACGAATCGATCGTTTTGGCTGAAGTCAGAACGGGTGAAGCCAGTATCTATCCGAGGCGCGAACGGGTGAGCTTTCCGAGTTCAAAGGCAACTGAATGGAAGGAGCTGGACATTGACCCAACCGACAGGGTGAACAATGCCGTTGGCAACTTCTGGGTGGTTCAGAAGGTTGGCGAGAAGTATTATGCGACCTCGATCGATTATTTCCGCAAGAACAGTTTCTTCAATGATTGGGCTCCGGGAGTCTTCTCGGAACACCTTCCTCCGGAAGCTAAGAATACCGACGAGCTAAGTCCAATGTATTACGAGAAGGGCGAAACCTATGGTTTGATGGTGACCACCCTCGCGTTGAACTCGTTCAGGACAACGAACGAACGGTCCAATATCGTTTTGTTCCAGATGCCCTGATCGTTCAGGAATGAATGCTTTCAAAAGGCTGTCCCTTCCCGGACAGCCTTTTTTTGTGTCGTCTGATGGGCGGGGACGAAAGCGGATATCGACATGATTTTGTACGAACAAGATTTTGACAATCCAGGCTGGATGGGTCATCGGATACTTCATGGCTATAGAGAGTGCAATGGAACCGCTTGTGATTGCGGGGAGGCAGTTTCCCTCCCGGTTGCTATTGGGAACCGGAAAGTTCCCGTCGAACGAGCGGATGCGCGAGACGATTGAGGCGAGCGGGACCGGATTGGTAACGGTGGCGCTCAAACGGGCGAGCCTTTCGGGGAAGGACCCCTATGCGGATATTCTGGAATTCATAGACCCGGCGAAGGTGCTGGTGCTTCCGAACACGGCGGGTGCCATGAATGCCGAAGAGGCGATCCGGATAGCGCGTCTGGCCGTGGCCGCTGGTTTGCCATCATGGGTCAAGCTTGAGATCCATCCGGACCCGAACTACCTGCTTCCGGACCCAATCGAAACCCTCAAAGCTGCGGAGGTGTTGGTGAAGGAAGGTTTCACCGTGTTGCCCTATATCAATGCGGATCCGGTCTTGGCTTTGCGCCTGCAGGACGTCGGATGTGCCACCGTCATGCCACTGGGCTCGCCGATTGGGAGTAACCGGGGCATCGAGAACCGCGCTCAGATCGCCATCATCATTGAGCAAGCACGTGTTCCTGTGGTCGTGGATGCGGGGATCGGGATGCCCAGTCATGCGGCGGCAGCTATCGAGATGGGTGCCGATGCCGTGTTGGTTAACACAGCCATTGCCGTAGCCGGAGACCCGGTTAGGATGGCGCGTGCCTTTGCCTTGGCGGTTGAAGCGGCCGAAATGGCAAGAGCAAGCGGACAACCCGCTCCGGTGTCGTGGAGAGCATCACCCACCAGTCCATTGACCGCATTTGCAAATTGAGGGCCCAATGAGCTATTCTGAAATAGTATCGAAGGTGCCGGTTGACGCGTTGCTGGAGATCACCCGGCGGGCTTCCCCGGAATCTGTGAAGGCTGTGTTGAGTCGAGGGAAGGCGTCGGGTCTTGAGGATTTCGCAAGGTTGATTTCTCCGGCCGCTGACAGTTCTCTGGAGTGGCAGGCATCCCTGGCGCAGGGATTGACCACAAAACACTTCGGAAAGGTCATCCGGTTGTTTGCCCCGCTCTATCTGAGCAATGAATGCATCAACACCTGCAAATACTGTGGGTTTTCTATGCGCAACCGGATCCCGAGGGTGACGATCCCGGTGACCCAGGTCGTCGAGGAGACCCGCAAGCTGGCCCGCCAAGGGTTCCGGTCGCTTTTGCTGGTTGCCGGTGAGCATCCCAGGCACGTGTCGAACGGATACGTGGAAGAATGTATCCGGGCCTGTCTTGATCTCATGCCAAGTATCGCGCTCGAGGTTGGCCCGATGGAGACGGAAGGATACGTCCCATTGGTTCAGGCGGGATGTGAAGGGTTGATTGTCTATCAGGAAACCTATAACCGCGAATGCTACCGTACGCTACACACGGCCGGGCCGAAGAAGAACTATGACTGGCGGCTGGATACTCCCGAACGGGCCTACGATGCCGGGTTCCGCCGGATTGGGATCGGTGCGCTCATGGGCTTGCATGATTGGCGGTATGAAGCGCTCATGCTGGCTGCCCATGCACAGTATCTGACCCGGCATTGCTGGAAGGCCCAGCTTTCGGTGAGCTTTCCTCGCATGCGGCCAGCCTCCGGTGGTTATGAGGTCAATCCCTCCCATATGATCCGTGATCGCGAGATGGTGCGACTGGTTACAGCCCTCAGGTTGCTGCTGCCTCATGCCTCTTTTGTTCTTTCGACCCGGGAGAGCCCGGACTTCCGTGATGGCATGATGCGGTTGGGAATCACCCAGATGAGTGCGGGATCATCGACTGAGCCGGGTGGTTACAGTTCCTTTGATGAGACCGCATGGAAGGCATCCGAATCAGCGGGTGGGGAACAGTTTGTGATTGCCGACGACCGATCACCAGCGGAGGTTGCTTCGATGATCCGGGAGAGTGGCTACGATCCAGTGTGGAAGGATTTTGACCAGAGTCTGGTGGCTTGAGTCCCACAGCCGTCGGGCGGGTATCAGGGTTCCGGAGAGCCGCGAACGAGGACTGCCATGTTTTCGATGTGCCGGGTCTGAGGAAACAGATCGACGGGTTGAACTTCATCAATCCGGTATCCGTTCGCGAGACACGCTGCAACATCTCTGGCTTGGGTCGCCGGATCGCAGGACACGTAAACCAATCTTGCGGGTGAGAAGCGGAAAAGCTGTTCAAGGAAGACGGTGTCGCACCCTTTGCGGGGAGGATCGATGACGACCACGCAGTCCTTCCCCGCGAATGGAACTTCGGCGAATACCGCTTCTGCCTGCCCGACCATGAACTTGCAGTTTTCTTTACGGTTGATCGCGGCATTTGCCCTCGCCCAATGAACGGAGGATTCGTTGATCTCGATGCCGAGAACCTCCTGAAAACTGTCAGCGGCCGATACTCCAAACAACCCGCTTCCGCAGTAGGCATCGATCAGGAAGGGAAGGCCGGACGCGGATGCCCGCTGGACTACGGTTTCGACCATCTTGGGCAGTACGAATGGATTGTTCTGAAAGAAGTCTCCTGCTTTGAACTGGAAGAGGCATTGCCCCACCCGCTCGGAGATAACCCGTGCATGATCCATTGTCACGCCCTCCATCGAATCGCGGAGAAGAAGAGTGGCGCCCTTCCGGATCCTGCCCCGTTTTGCGTCCTGTTCCCGTTGCTGACGTGCGAGCAAGAGCGCTTCATTGATCGCTGGAGTTGCGATTGCGCAAGATTCGACGTCGACAATGCTGGTCCGGCTGGATTGAGCGAGAAATCCCAAGGGGCCGAGGACCCCGTTGCGCGGCTGCTGATGATGCGGGGTGATTTTTGAACGGTATCCGAAAATGTGTTCGCTGTGGATTGGAGTCGCAGCCTTGATCTCAATGCCTGCGATCCGGAGGAAAGTCTCCTGAACGTGCGAGCGTTTCCACTCCAGTTGAGCGGGATAACTCAAGTGTTGATATTGGCATCCGCCGCATCGGCCAAAGAGCGGACAGATCGGCTGTACGCGATCTGGCGATGGTTCCAGAACCTCAATCAGGTCGGCCTCTGAGAAGTTTTTGTGGTTGCGGTAGATGCGGGCCCGGACCCGTTCTCCTGGGACGGTGAAGGGAACCATGACAACCCAGTCATCGGGCTTGGCGACTCCAGAGCCGAGATTGGTAAGGGAAGTGATATCCAGAACCAACTCCTGATGGTAGGCATACGGCTTGGGATTGAAGTTTTTAGGTTCCTTATGTGTCATGGCTCAGCGATTCCGAAACAAGGCGTAAAGCGTCCGGCTTACAAGCGAATAATCGGCGTGGCCATGGAAGCGGCCGGTTCCGTTGGGAGAGGATCGGTCGTCCCGAATTGATTCGCGCTTCGGGTCGAATTGCTGTGGACTCCCATCCATCCATGAGCCGCAGTCGAAGAAATCTTTGGAAAGCCTTCATTGAGGGGAGAGCCGCAGGGAGCTCATCTTCCCGCGATCCCTCTGGGCAGACCCTGCGATTGGCTCCGTTTCAGGGAATGGTGTTGGGTCTGGATCCTAGTCTCCGTGCCACCGGAGTGGCGGTGGTGGAGTTCCGCGCCCATTCGAATCCGGTGTTGCTTGAGCATGAAACGATTCGGGTTCCGGCTGCGCGGACGATGCCGGAGTGCCTTGCCCGTATCGCTGAGCGTATCGAGGCGATTGCGCATCGCTTTCCCTTGAAAGACGTTGCGGTGGAGCAAACTATCTATGTGCAGAACTACCGGACCGCGATGATACTGGGAGCAGCCAAAGGCGCGGCGGTGTCGGTGTTGGCCCGCAGAGGACTTCCGGTCTACGAATACCCTCCCTTGCGGGTGAAGCAGGCGGTGGTGGGTTCGGGGCGTGCCCGGAAAGAACAGGTTGCGGCGATGGTAACCCAGATTCTCAATTATTCGGAGTGGAATGGTGCGGATGAGACCGATGCGGCCGGCGTGGCTCTATGCCACGGATTCAGCCATCGGCTCCAATCTTGATGGGATGCTATGAAGCGCGGGAGGTTCTCCGCAACGGATTGATCGCCTACCAGAAATAGACTTCGCCAAGCAGCACCCCTTCTTCCACTCCCATGGTTCGAAGAAACGGCTCACGCTCTTCCTTCGCAAGCCCAAGAGCAAGCCCTCCTTTGATGATGAGCTTTCCAACTCCGTAGTGCCCTTCCCTCAGCGACTGGACCAGGGGAATGCAGAAGGCAGCGTCCTTTAGGATGAACTGGGCGCAGGCGTAGCCGTCAGTAAGCAGTATCACCGATGGCTTCCCCGCGAGCATGTCTTTTGAGCGATCCGGACACTTGTTTGCGAGGGCCTCCGCCATGTGCCGGGTCTGACAGCATAGGCATACCTGAGGCGGCAACGAATGATCGCTGGATGACTGGATCCCTAGATCGGAAGCGAAGTCGTTCCAGTCTTTGTCAGCCTCAGATACAGGGCAAGTGGTTGGCTCGTGGCGACCGGGTTCTATGAGTTCAATGTAAGCCTCAATGTTGGCCCGGATGTCTGGATGAACCGATGCATCCGCGCTGATGGTTTCCAGCAATTCGACGTCGTGGATTCGCCGCAGCAGCATCTGTTGCTCTTCCGGATGTTTGGAACGGGCCAGATACTGGAGGATTGTGGCCTGCGACTGAATGCGGTCCAGAGCGGCTTTTCGAATCGCCGGATTCTCGTCGTCTGTAGCGACGTCCACAAGAACCGGGCCATCACCGATCCGCGAGATTGCGAGCATCCGGCCGGCCGGATTCGCCTGTGGATCTGCGGCGACCTGAGCCATGACGCCTCCGGACGGGTCCATCCTCTGAACGGCCGCAACCGCGATGTCGGAGTCATTTCCATTTGCCATGCGGTAGAGCGTCTCCGCATCCATCTTGGAGCAGCTCTGACGCCTGTAGGCCAATGGCAGTTGATTGCACCGGGCGATGATCTCAGCATCCTCTGAGGTGAGGTCTCCTCTCAACAGGTTCTGGATGTAGGTTTCCAGCAGCTGTTTGAGAGATGGATCACTGTGCGGTTCAAGCAAATCGACCAGAAATGCGGTTCCAACCATGGAAAGCGCATATTCCCGGAGTTCGAGTGGAACACCGTCTCCAACGGACAGCGCGTATGCCTCGTCCTGGTTGATAGAGTCGCGGGTCTTGTCCAAAAGCATTTTGACGATTTCGGCCTGAACGCTCTCGTCAGTTTCCTGACGGTAAAAGTCCAGAAGTGTTCGCCAGTCCGATATTTTGGCCAGAAGCAGTGTTCTCACCGATGGATCCTTTTCCTTCGGGATCAGGCGCTGGATGAGATCCTGTTGGGAGAGCGGCATCGCCTCGATGATTTTGACCCTGGATTTCCGGTCAGGATGGGAAGCCAAGGATCCCATGATTCCTTCGTCCCGAATGTCACCAGAAGCGATCAGGCTGGCCAGTCTCTCAACTGCGACAAGACGCACTTCATCATCGGGGTGTTCGTCTTTCAATCGCATTAACCGGGACGCGTTTTTCTGCCGGCCTATGTCAGCGATGTTGGCTTGGGTGAGTTCCTCCTGAAGGACGGATCCTTGGACAATCATCGGAAGCAGGAGCAAAATCCCGAGATACATTGGAAAATCGAGTGCAAAAGGATAGGAGCCCCACCAAAAATAGAGGATCGGTTCAATCGAGAAATTCCGCATTGGCATGAATCCACCGATCACCCCGACCGCAAGGACTGCGAGGGCAATAGCGAGACCGCATCCGATGAGACTCGATCCGAATCCTCTGATCACGACCCTTTCCCGGGTTTTCGCTATAAGAAACCCAACCTTTGCTCCCACGTATGCAAGCGTGCAGGCGAGTCCCAGCAGGATGAAAAATATCAGGCTCCACCTTGCGAGCCCCGTCCCCATGGGGAAACTCCAATCCACGCTTTTTTGGTCGATTCCGGGATAGACCAGAAAGGTCGCCAGTTTGCTCCCTAACACAGTGAACATAGCGGCGAAAGTCAGCGTGATTATGCGGGTCTTCATGGCGAATCGGAGCTTGCGGACGAAAATTCGTCTTGCCGGGCATGCGACGGCCAGTCGCAGATCATGGATAATAACAAACCAACCGTGCGGACGTTGGACGCACAGCTTGGAGGATCGGCAGTGGAAAGCCGCAGGGGTATCATAGCAAGATCAAGTAGAAAGAATACCGAATCCTACTCCGTTAATGTAAAAAAGCAACAACGGTTTGCGTCTGAACGGATAACTCCTGCGCAAAGGGAGTATCGGGTTATTCCATATGGGTAGCGATCCGTAAATCCCATTACAGGAACGTCACTTTGCAACCTCGGTGAAACGCTTTTCGCGAATCACCGTGATTTTTATGGCTGAGGGGTAGTTGAGAGTGTTTTCAATTTCGCGGCTGATCGAGCGGGCAAGCTCCCGGGCATCCTGATCGGAGATCCGGTCCGGCTCGACGATGACGCGAATCTCCCGTCCAGCCTGAAGAGCGAAAGCCTCCTTCACTCCATCAAAGCCTGCGGCAAGGGTTTCCAATGCCTTTACCCGTTGGACATAGCTGTCGACCGAGTCACTTCTGGCTCCGGGGCGCATGGCCGATATCCGGTCGGCAATCACCACGAGTGGTGCGTAGGGTGAAGATGCGGGGATCTCCTCGTGGCTCGCTGCGACCGCATTGACGACGCGCGGGTCCTCGTTGTAGCGCTCCAGAACACGGGCAGCGGCAGCCGCGTGACTGCCTTCGAACTCGTGATCGATCGCTTTTCCCAGATCGTGGAAGAGGGCCGCCCGTTTGGCGATCACCGGATCCAGTCCGAGTTCGGACGCCAGCATCGAGGCGATGAACGCCACTTCGAGTGAATGCTCGAGCGAATTCTGGTTAAGGGACAAACGAAAGTGAAGCTTCCCGAGCAATTCAACGATTTCCGGATGCGCAGATCCCAGTTTAAGGCGATGGAGGGCCTGTTCCCCGAGAGACTTGACGTTGAGCTGAACCTGAGTGCGCGCTTTCTCGACAGAGGCCTCAATAGTCGACGGGTGAATCCTGCCGTCTTTAAGAAGCTCTTCGAGGGCGAGCTTCGCGATTTCCCTTTTGACGGGATCGAAAGCGGAAATGAGGACCGAGTCAGGGGTTTCGTCGATCATCAAGGTTGTGCCGGTGACGGCCTCGAAACTGCGGATATTGCGACCCTCCCTGCCGATAATGCGTCCCTTCATATCTTCGCTCGGCAAGTCCACAATTGTCGCGGTGGTTTGCGTGCTTGGGGTTGTGGTGATGCGTTGCATCGCCGATAGAAGGAGGTGCCTGGCGTCATCCTGCAGTTGAACCTCGGACTTCTCGGATAGCTCATGCCGAAGATGCTTGAGTTCCTTGGCAGATTCGCGTTCCACCTGAGCCAATAGCTCGTGTCGGATCTCCTCAGGACTCAAACTGGATGCCCCCATCAGTTTATCTTTCAAGGCGGCCCTTTCGCCCTCGAGAGTAGTTTTCAATGATTGAAGCTCACGTTCGCGTGCTTCCACCGCGGAGATTCTTTCGTCCAAGTCTGCTTTGGAGGAACCGAGGCAAGCCTCTCTTTCAGTCAGTCGCTGTTCTGCCGACCTTACCCGTTCCTCGGCGACCCTGATCTCCAGCATCGCTTTTTCCATTACCCTGGATGCCTCGATTTCCGCCTGGTTCGCGACTTTTTTAGCCTCAAGTTCGGCGTGAAGCTGTTTTCGCTTCAGGCTGTTTGACGCCAGAATCCGATAGAAAACCAACCCCAATAGAAATCCGCCAACTCCCGCGATTCCCATCCAAATGTTGTCCCCGATCATCATGCGATCAGCTCCGGGTTTAACGCCAGTCTGGCAGAGATTGAATGGGTTTGCATTGTCATTCGGATGATCAACGGAATCTTTTACGGGAACGGCTTCCGATGTGTCGGGTTTCTCTCTATTGCAGTGGCTGTCCGGCTGAATCGCACGCAGGGTCCATACTGCGCGGGAAAAAAGGTGGCCAGGCACCCTACGGCACTCGCCTTCCCAGCTACCGTTGCTTCCTTCCGGACCTGGCGGGTTTCACTGGTATCTCGATGCATAGGACCCAGCCACAGAAAAAGTTAGATCAGGAAGCGGGCTCGATCAAGTGAAATCGAAGAAATCAGTCAGGAAAAGGGCCGCGGACGATTTTTTGAACCCTTCGGCCATTTTCGATTCTATAGTAAGAACCCAATGCCGCTCGCCATGATGGGAACCGTATGATCGCTTATGTCAGACTCTATCCCATTAACCCTGAAACGGTGTCATCCACCGAAAATTCATGGAAAGAAGGCTTGCATCTTCGCCGCATTCCGCTTTTCATCCCATCTTTGTCATTAGATACCCTTAATTTCGGCCCCGGATTTTTTATCAATAGTATTTCACTTTATAAATTAGAAACCCAGAGATTATGATTCGTAAAATTATCCCCCTAATGGCTCTCTTCGCGGTCACCAACGTTGTGGTCGGCCAGAGTCTTCAGCAGGTTGATGCAGCACGTGACAAACTGCAGAGTTGGGTAGAGACCCGTCAGGTCATCTCCAAAGAACGCGCGGACTGGATCCTGCAGAAGGAATCCTTGGAAAATACCCGGGAGTTGCTGAAGACAGAGCTGTCCGAACTTGAGCAGAAGATATCCGAATTGGATGCGGGGGTATCCCAGTCCGACACGCTTCGTGCTGAGCTGACAGATAAGAAACAGAATTTCGACAAAGCCACGGAATCGGTCCGGACGGCCGTCGCCGACCTTGAAGTCAAGGTGAAGGCGATGGCAAAGCTTTTCCCTGCGAATTTGGCCCAGCAGGTTGATCCGCTGCTCCGCAGGATGCCAGCAGATCCTTACAAGCCGGGTAGGTTGACCTTGGGCGACCGCCTGCCGAATGTGGTGGGGATTGTCAATGCCGCCGGAAAGTTTAATACCACCCTGCACCACCTGTCGGAGAACGTTAAGAAGGACGATGGGTCCGAAATGCAGGTCGATGTGCTCTACTGGGGAATGGGTATTGCCTTCTTTGTTGATGGAGGTAATCAGTATGCCGGTTACAAGTATCCGACTGCAAACGGATGGAAGCAGGAAGAACGCTCAGAGCTGGCTCCCAAGGTCCGTGCGCTCATCGACATGTATCAGCGCAAGAATCCGAACATCGAGTTCATTGAAGTGCCAACGGTTATCCGATAATCCTGAATGGCGTCACTCTAAAGAAACCTGAAAATCCTTTTCCAATGAAATCATTCACCAAAATCTTTATTGTAGCCGGCTCGATGCTCGCTATGACAGCGGGCGCACAGGGCCAGAGCCTCCAGCAGGCAATTGGCTCGGTAGACCGCGACCTTGAGGGTGCCCTTAAGGAACTGGCTGATCTTCGCACCAAGATCAGCTCGGAGCGTGCTCCTATCTCCAAGGAACTTGATGAGCTCGAAAATGAAGTCATCAGCAAGAATGCTGAACTTCAGCGTCGTCAGGGTTTGCGCGACAATCGCGAGTTGGGAATCCGTGCGCTTGAGCAGGAAGTCAATTCCAAGCAGCAGGAAATCGACTACGTCGCCGGTCTCTTGCGGGACTTTGTGCGTAGCTTCAGCGCTCAGCTCCACGTGTCTGAAAAGCAGATCTTCGCAAACCGTATCGCAGACGCCCTTGGCGCTGTTGATGACAGCAACCTCAATCAACAGCAGCTTTTTGATGTGCAGATGAAGATTGTGGGGGCCTCGGTCGATCGTCTGAATGACTTGTTCGGCGGTTATTCCTTCAGTGGTAGGGCGATCGCTTCAACCGGCGAAGTTGTTACCGGTAAGTTCGCGTTACTCGGACCCTCGGTGTATTTCCGTTCGGATGACCAGAACCATGTAGGTATTGCGGTTGCCCAACTGTCTTCCGGCGAAGTAAATGATGCAACAATTGTTACATCAGAAGTGTTTGAGAAGCAAAAGATTGCTGCCCTCATAGATACCGGCGAAGGCTCCCTTCCTTTGGACGCGAGCCTTGGGGCAGCAATTGAAGTCGAGCGTCATAAGGACACGTTTGTCACCCACATTAACAAAGGGGGAGTTGTCGGTTACATGACTTTGAGTTTGGCGATGGCGGCACTGTTGATTGCAATTTACAAAGTGGTTCAGGTCACCTCCTTCCGCGTTCCAACTGGGGACTTCGTTTTGGATCTTGCTGAAGATGTGAAGCGTGGCGATACCGAAAGCGCGCTCCAGAAGGCCCGTGGGTTCCCTGGTATTGCCGGTGCGATGTTTGAGGAAGCGGTTGAAAACTCCAGCCAGCCACGCAGCCTCATTGAAGAATACCTTTCTGTTAAGATCATTATTGCCCGTCGCAAGCTTGAGAGCTTGTTGCCCTTTATCGCGATTACCGCTGCTGCGGCACCTTTGATGGGGCTGTTGGGAACGGTCGTAGGGATGATCAAGACTTTCAAACTTATCACCATCTTCGGAACCGGGGATGCGCGGCAGTTATCCGATGGTATTTCCGAAGCGTTGGTGACAACCGAAATCGGTCTTTACGTCGCGATTCCGTCCCTGATCATTCACGGGATCCTGAGCCGTATGGCACGCGGAAAGTGGGGCCAGCTCGAGCAGGATGCCATCGTGTTCCTGAACGACGTCAAGGAAGACTGATGCCTCTGCAGGCATTGTCCAAGTAGTCATCCACAGAGGTCAAGTCATGATAGACTATCTCATTGACACTATATGGGGAAACTGGGTGAGCGGGGGGATCGTGATGATTCCGCTGTTCGCTCTGGCGGCCTATATTTTTGTGATCGCCTTCGAGATGTTGAAATATCTCAAATCGAAGAAGATCGACACGGATCAGGAGGACCTTTGGCTGGAGTGGGTGAACAACCCCGACAGCGGGGAGGGCTCTGCCGGTGAAGTGATCCGTTACACGCGTCCTTGGCAAGGGTCAACGGATTCGGTTCGTCGTCGTTTCTTTGAGGTTAGGGAAAGCACCCTAGCCGATGTGGAACGTAAATCGAAGTTTCTTGGTTCGCTCGTGGCCACTGCTCCTTTGATGGGGCTGCTGGGAACAGTGCAAGGGATGCTCATTACCTTCCAGGGGATAGCGAGCTCGGGAGGTAACCAGACGGTGGACATGGTCTCGAAGGGGATCTCCACTGCCTTGATTACCACGCAGACGGGGCTCATGATTGCTCTGCCGGGATTGTTTCTGGCCTTGATCGTCCGGCGCAGGACGCGTGCGATTCAAGATGCATTGAACCGGATGGAAGGTTTGATCATCGGAAGCCGAATCGAAGAATAGTCCTGAAACACTAGAGAGGAACTTACCATGTTAGGTAGAAGACTATCAGATGCAGAGGACAGTGTCCGGATCGACTTGTCACCCATGATCGACTGCGTGTTCATTTTGCTCATCTTCTTCATCGTCACCACAGTGTTCGTTGAAGAGAGTGGGTTTGAAGTGAACAAGCCGGACGGGGGCCCTGCTGGTTCGGCATCGGACGTTCAGATCACGATCATTGAAGTCCGGGACGATAACACGGTCTATTTTCGTGGCCGTGATATAGGAATTGACGGAGTACAGTCGGTTGTAAAGCAATCGATCGCCCAGAATCCCGATTCGCCCATTCTCATTCAAGGTGGTGAGAAGGCCCGGCACGACGTGTTTGCCCGGGTCTATGGTGAGGTCCGATTGTCCGGAGCTCCAAAAATCAGTTTCAAGTAACCATAATGTAGGATTCCGCAAGGAGTCCAAATGGAGAGTTTGGAAGTATGTTAAGCAGAAACAGTTCAGATTCGGATGACGATGAGGTCTCAATCGACCTCTCGCCCATGATCGACTGCGTGTTCATTTTGTTGATCTTTTTCATCGTGACCACGGTCTTCGTCGAGGAGGCGGGTATCGAGGTGAATCGGCCGGATGCCAGAAGCTCCGCCCGACTCGAGAAGAACAGTATCCTGATCGCGATCAGCCCCGAAAACAAGGTGGTTTACGGAGGCCGGGACATTGGTGTGCAGGGGATCCGGAATGTGGTGCGGAGTCTGGTCATGCAGGAGGATCTTCCTGTGATTATCCAGGCCGACAAGGAGTCCAGCCACGGGATTTTCCGGCAAGTGTACATGGAAGCCAAACTGGCAGGAGCAAAGAAGATCAGCTTCTCGACCTATAGGTGAGTATCAGAGGGAGACAATCAAGATGAGTGAACCAGATACTATGTCCGCAAAGGTGCTCGACAGGCTGAACACCCCGGTGGGGTTGGGAGTTTTGTCGGCATTGGCACTGTTTGTGATGATTCCGGTGATTCAGGCGGTGTCAACCGGTTTGAAGGATCCGACACGTTTGGCAGAGATGAGCTTTGTGATTCCGCCTCCACCGGTGGTGGAGTATGACGAACCGCCTCCGCCGAAAAAGGAGGAGAAGCGTGAGGAACTGGAGATGGACAAGGAGCCTCCAAAACTCTCGTTGGATCAGTTGGAGATGGCTTTGAATCCAGGGTTCTCGACGGATTCGATGGCAGGATTCTCGATGGATTTGGGCCTTGATGACATGATGACCGATGTTACGGAGATGATCTTCGAGATTGAGGACGTCGAAGAGAAGCCCCGTCCAGTCCGACAGATTGAACCGGTGTATCCTGCTGAATTGAAGCGCCGCAAGATTGGTGGCCGCGTGGACATCGAGTTTATTGTCGACCAGCAAGGCAACGTGCTGAACCCGAGGGTTACCCGCACGGATCATCCTGATTTTGATCGTCCGGCTTTGGATGCTATCCGTCGCTGGAAGTTCACCCCAGGCAAACAAGGCGGCAAGGCGGTTAAAGTCCGTGTGCGTGCGCCTCTCGTATTTACCCCCCGTTAACCTTTAGAAAACCATGAAAAAAATCTTAGTCTTAACCGCCATTACCTCGATGGGCGTTGGCCTTTCGGCTCAGCTCCCCTTGGATAGACCGACGTTCAATGAGGTCTCGAAGCAGATGTGGAGCGATCCGGCTTTCATCAAGAGCTTCGTGGGCTCATACGCACCATTGGAAAATGTAGAACCTGATTTTTCGAACGATGAGAAGGTTCAGTTGAAGGAAGTTGTGGCTCCTTTGCTTGCTGGGCCAACGCAATCCGCAGCAATTGCACCGCTCGAAAAGATGGCTGCCAGCGGTTCGGCAACGGCAGGGGTTCACTTCGTTTTGGGAACCTTGTATCTTCAAGAGGACCGTATGGCGCAGGCTGAAGCCCAGTATGTGGAAGCCGTGAAGAAATTCCCGCGTTATCGCAAGGCGCTGAAGAACCTTTCGCTCATCTACATGCAGCAGGGCGACTACAAAAAGGCGCTTGAACCTCTGAGCAAGACCATCGATTTGGGGGAAGTCTCTGGCAACGCCTACGGGATGTTGGGTGTGATCCACCTCTATACCGAAGACTATGTGGCTGCCGAAAGCGCTTATCGCATGGCGGTGATGCTTGAGCCCAGCAAAAAGGACTGGAAGCTCGGTTTGTTGAAGGCGATGCAGATGCAGGAGCGTTTCAAAGAAGCGAATGTTTTGCTGAACAGCTTGCTTCAGGAAGATCCGAACAACGTGGATTACTGGCTCTTCCAGGCGAACAATTACGTGGGACTTGAGCGTCCACTGGATGCAGCCAAGAACCTTGAGATTGTGGAACGTATGGGTCGCGCAAAGGCCGACAGCGTTGAGCTGCTCGCCAACATTT
Organism: Opitutales bacterium; assembly: GCA_033813415.1. Classification (GTDB taxonomy): domain Bacteria; phylum Verrucomicrobiota; class Verrucomicrobiia; order Opitutales; family JAFGAQ01; genus JAFGAQ01. The sequence continues at coordinate 19,423 of JAPXRV010000009.1, forward strand.
ACATGAACAGCGGTCTTTACGATGTGGCTTACAGCGCATACCAGCGGGCAATGGAAAAAGGTGATGCGAAGTACGAGAACATGTACCGCGCCGCTACCGCCCTTGCTCAGATCGGATCTTTCAACGAAGCGATTGAACTGGTTGGCAAGATCCGTCAGCGTTTCTCCCGCGACATTCAGACGGCCGAAAACATTCAGCTCTTGGTGCTCGAGGCCCGTTCCAAGCGTGCCTTGGGAGACTCTGAAGGTGCCGCAGTGATTCTTGAGAAGGTTGTGGAAGAGGATCCGATGAATGGACAAGCCCTCATCGAGCTTGCCCTTTACTATCGCAACCGCACTCCCGAGCCGGATTATCAGAAGGCTGTGTTCCTCTTCGAACGTGCCGAAAACATTCGCGAGGTTGCGGCTGACGCCTATGTTCAGCATGCTCAGTTGCTCGTGTCCCAGCGTAAGTTCAAGGATGCTGTTCCTCTCTTGAAGAATGCACAGAGCATCAACTTCAGGGAATACGTGGAAGACTTCCTTGTCCGCGTCCAGCGCGCAGCGGCAGTGATGTAATTATCATTTGTGGTTTTTCGAAAAGCCGCCTTCTAGTCGAAGGCGGCTTTTTTTGTGTACGCCGGGGGAGTGTTTGCGGATACGGTCCTGATGATTTGGACTTGGAAGTCGGAAGAATGACGGGCAGTGGAGCCCTTTCGGATACTTAGATGGAAGCATTCGAGAAAACAGCTCACGACCTCCCGCGCAAAGGGAAGCACCAAGCTATTCTCAGCGTATGGGTGGAATCCCGTCCGTCCCCGGTTTCCTCGAGGCGAAGAGCTGTCCTGGGTAACCTATTGGAGGTGATCTCAGAGAATCTGACGAACGTGGGCCACATCGGCCATGAGTTTTTGCATCCGCTGGGGTGTGATGGCCTGCTTCGGATCATCTCCAATCCCCTCCGATGGCTTGATGTGGCACTCGACACAGACTCCGTCAGCGCCATAGACGATGGATGCCAAGGCCGCCAGTGGGACAAATGCGGATCGACCGACTGCGTGGGACGGGTCGTAAACAACTGGCGCCCATGTTTTGTCCTTCAGTAGTGGAATGATGGACTCATCCGGATGGTTCCTCAGGCCCTGCACTTCAGGAACGGTTCCCCTAGGGCATAGGAAGACGTTCGGATTACCGTTTGCGACGATGTATTCGGATGCAGCGATGAATTCGTCGATGGGAGCCATGTGACGCCCTCGCTTGAGGAGAACGCAAATTTTGCGCCCCTGAGTCTTCCTGCCGATATCTTTGAGAAGGGAGTAGTTGAGCGCGTTACGGGTTCCGATTTGCAGCATATCGACTCCTGCGTCGATCGCGAGATCGAGTTGTTCGGAATCCATCACCTCAATGTTCAAGGGAAGGCCGGTTCGAGCGCGGGCTTCGACCATGAGTTCAAGGCTTTTCACATCACCCTGGAATGCATACGGAATAGTCCTTGGCTTCCAGACTCCTCCACGAAGGACGTGGACCCCAATTTCCTTGAGTGCATGGGCGGTCTCGAAAAGAGCTTGAGGATTTTTTGGATCCACCGTGCAAGGACCGGCAATAAAGAGGGTCCCTTTCCCCATTTCCCATGACCCGATGGATGCGGTGTGAGTGGCGAGTTGGCCCCGCCGATCCATTAGCTTGTAGGGCGATTGTATGCGATCGACCCGATCCACATAGTCAAGACCATGGAGCCGGTTGAACATGAGCTCATGTTGCTCATCCCCAAGAATGGCGTAGACGCAGCGATGAGCCCCGACGATGACTTGGATGGTGCATCCGAATTCGGCGACAATCTGTTGGACTTCGACGAGTTGTGCGTCGGTCAGTTTGGGCTCCTTACAAATGATCATGACTGCATAGTAATTCCGGGGTTACGAGAGACCCCAATTTCATGCGATGCAATTCAGAATCCTTGGTTTGGTCAATGGTGATATTGGACATATCCCCTTTTGAAATGCTCTCCGGGTCAAGTTCATGAACAGAATATTGGCGCGGAAAGTGGAAATTGCCGATGTTCGACAATCTGACTGCATCTGCGAAATCGATGCGGATCATCCGGATTTGGTTGCGAATACGATCTCACTGTTTATCGTTTGTCTCACTTCCTGTGTCAGGAAGGAACGCTTTGCATACTCTTGTTCATTGTAGGCTGACATGGTTGATTCTGTTGGTTGCTGCCATCGGGAATGGTCGTTTGTTTTCGCAAGGAGCGGATCACACCGATAATGGAATTCCGTTCTACTCGGTTTATAATCTGGAGGAACTGGGTCTTGGGTTGTCCTCCTTTCGTTTGTATCAGGATGATCTAGGTCGGATTCTTGCCTATGAGGATGGCAATATCTTTGTCTATGATGGCCGGAGTTGGACTTCTCTCTCGGGGGGGCATGCGGGGAATCACGGTATCGTGGTTGCCATGGAGAGCGGGACGGATGGCAAAATCTATGCCGGGACGGTGAGCAACTGGGGTTATCTTGAGCCGACGGTGTCTGGTAACTACCAATTTGTGCCGCTTTCAGATGATGTGGAGGATATCTCCTGGACTTCGGCGAACCGTTTTAACCACATCATTCCCTATGAGCATGGCGCTGTTTTTATCGGAGAGTTGGCTGTGGTAAGGTACGACAGCCGGAAGGGCAATCACGTTTGGCGTTGGCTCAACAATCCCACAGGAGGATTCACTCTGAATGGACAGATCTACATCACGACTGAGTGGGAGGGCGTCTATCGGATCGAGGACAATCAAATGGTCCGGGTTGATTCTCTAAAGCGTTTTCAGGGTGACTTGGCGTTATTCCACCAGGTTCAGATGAAAGAAAACGCCGTGATTCTGGCGACGCGAAATGGTGGGATTTTCCGATTCGATGGGGAGCAAATGACTCCGGTGGTGACCGAAATCGATGGGGTATTGGAGAAGGGGATCGTGGCGATGTGTCGGGTCGGTGACGGTTACCTTGCCGTTGCCGTGAAAGGAGAGGGGTTGTTCTTCCTGGACGAAAGCCTCCGGGTGATCACGAGTATCCGGAGAGAAGTGGATTCCAGTTTCATCATGGTAAGGGATCTATTTTACCAGGAAGAGGGGATCCTATGGGTATCAATTCCAGATGGGATCGCGAAAGTCTATTTCCCCTCCCAGCTTTCCCTGCTCGATCAGCGGATGGGTCTATTCCTGGATTGGCCAAAGATTCAGCGTTTTGATGGGGTTTTGCACATCATCACGGATGGGAACATCAACCGGGCTCAATACGATGAGAACGGAAGACTGGAAGGTTTTGAGCCGATCCGGATCCCGGGCAATCCGGTCTTGCGGTGTGCGGCAAAAGTGGCGAATGGTGTGCTGTTTGGCTCGAAGGATGGGATCGGGTTCTTCGATGAAACGCAAGGAACGGTTACTATGCTGCAGCCCGAACTCAGCGGGAACATGTTCTTTTTCCCATCGAAGTATCCGGATCGTGCGGTGGTTCTGGGAATTGACTTCAATGTTTTGCTTGAGCGGGATGGTTCGGGATGGCGCGTCATCGGCGAGAAACAACCTTCAGCAGGCTACAGTTGTGTGAGTATTGAGTCGCCACAGGGGGAGATCTGGGTGGAACATGGCTTGGGACGGATCTCCAGGATCGAGATTTTGGATGACGGGATTCGCGTGAATGACATCCGGAATATCCCAGGCATTGATGAGGCATGGATCAATGTGTGGATCGATCAGGGAGAAGTGTATATTTCCACCAGCATTTCGACTGCACGCTACAATCCGGATACGAAATCCTTTGAGGTCGGCAAGCGTCCTGAATGGCTGACAGATAGCGTATTGTCGGGGATGGCGCGCCCCATGCGCGATTTGGACGGATCGATCTGGGTTCCGAGTTTCGGGCAGATCTACAAGTTGCGACCAGATGGAAATGGGGGATACAAAACCGATTTCGAGACCCTTCGGTTGATCAAGGAGAACAACCAGCAGGTTATTCTTGAGGAAGATGGTTCCGCTTTCATTTTCTCGCGCAGCCGGGTGATCCGTTACGATCCCGGGATCCGCACCCCCGGGGTAAGCCCACGATCTCCTGTAATCAGCGAGATCAGAGTCAGCAACAGTGATCAGGTCATTCAGACGGCCATGCGATCGGACCCGGCCACCGGTCTGATCTTGCCGTACTCGCAGAACGGATTGAATTTCCGGATGTTCACGCCTGCCTACTCTCTCAGCAAGCCGCCATCCTACAGTTATTTCCTGGAGAACTATAGCAAATCCTGGTCGCAGCCATCGCAGGAGAACACGGTGTCGTTTACGAATTTATTCGAAGGCAGTTATTGTTTCAGGGTTCGTCTTCTCGATGCGAAAGGCATGCCTCAAGGGGAAACATCGTTTTCGTTTACGATTGAGGCACCCTTTTACAGGACCCATTGGGCGTATCTGGCCTATGCCGTGGGAGCCTTGGCGCTGGTGTTCGGAGTTGTGAAGGCGGTGATGGTGCGGTCCGAGCGCGAAAGGCTTCGCCTTGAGCGGTTGGTGAAGGCCCGGACCGAGGAGCTTGACCACGCGAATGCTGAGCTGCAGGTCGCTGTGGTTGAGGCTCAGAAGGCGAATGAAGCGAAGGGTCAGTTCCTGGCTTCGATGAGTCACGAGATCCGTACGCCTATGAATGGAGTTGTTGGTATGGCGGATATGCTGATCGAGACTCCGCTATCTTCCGAGCAGCGTGAATTGGTGGAGATCATCAATAAGAGCGGAAACGTGCTGCTGTCGGTCATCAATGACATTCTGGACTATTCGAAGATCGAAGCTGGCAAGATCGATTTCGAGTCCATTCGTTTCCTGCCATCTGATCTTGTGGATGATGTGTTGGACATTCTGGGGTCAAAGGCCAATGCCAAAGCACTTGAGTTTTTCAGCGATATTCGGCCCGAAGTTCCCCATGCGGTTGAGGGTGATGTCACCCGCATTCGCCAAGTCCTTGTGAATCTGGCGTCGAACGCGATCAAGTTCACGACGTCCGGCGAAGTGGAAATCAGGGTTTCGTCGGAGGAGGCCTCTGACGGGCGGGTTATGGTGGAATTCATGGTGCGGGACACCGGAATTGGAATCTCTCAGGACAAGATGAGCCGGTTGTTCAATTCGTTTTCCCAGCTGGATGCTTCTGACTCCCGGCTTTATGGAGGCACCGGTCTCGGTCTTGCCATATCGAAACGGCTTGTGGAGTTGATGGGTGGGCGGATTCAGGTGGAGAGTGAGGAGCGGAAAGGTTCGTGTTTCAAATTTGGCCTACCGCTCCGCCTTGTCCCGACGGATTTGGAGTTGGAACAAAGTCCAACTCCTCTTCAAGGGCAGCGCTTGCTGTATGTTGACTATTGTGCCCGCCGAAGGCAGGTCGTGTCGGAGTGGCTGACTTCCCGGGGCGCGGAAGTGGTGGCTACCGGAGAAGTCGATAACGCATTGGCTCTTCTACATGGATCGGATCGTTTCGACACCGTGTTGGTGGACTCGATCCCTGGCTTGTTTGCCTGGAGAAAACTAGCTGACGAGTTAGCCGGGCATTTCCGGATGCGGCCACCGAACCTCCTTGCATTCCGCTATCCCCTCGAGAAGGTAGAACACAGTTTTGTCACGGCATCCCTTTCCAAGCCGTTTAAGCAGCGCCAACTGGTGCAAGTGATCGAAAGCATAGGATCTGCGGAAGACTACTCCTCGGCTGCATTGTCTGAAATGTCTGAGACCAGACTTCGCTCGTTGGGGGTTCGTCAACCGCTTTCGATTCTGCTGGTGGAGGACAATCGGGTGAATCAGCAGGTGGTTTCCCATATGCTTCGCCGGATGAGCTATCCCTGCGATGTTGTTGCGAGTGGTGAGGATGCTTTGGCAGGATTGCAAACGCGCTGCTATGACCTGGTGCTGATGGACCTGCAGTTGCCCGGCATGGATGGTTTTGAAACCGCGCGCCGCATCCGAAAGGATATCCCGTCGGAGAAACAGCCACGGATTATTGCTTTGACGGCGGGGTCGATGGCAGGGGACTACGATCATACGGTTGAGGCCGGCATGGATGGGTTCCTCATCAAGCCTCTCCGGATCGAGGATTTCTCGCATCAGCTACGGGAGACTTATGTGAAGCTCCAACTCCAACGCTCCGCCGAATAGGGCCTCTATGAGGATCAAATCATCATCCGCAGAATGAAAGCTGAGGCGTGTTGCCAGACTATTTGTCATGATGGATTCTGACCCGGAGATACCGGATCATCCGGATCGTGTGGATTCCGATGTGGACGAGCATCCCGGATCCGGTGGAGAGGTCGTGGGACGTTTCCCATCCTACGATTCTTCCGGTGACTGCGTGTTGTTGATCCTGTCGATGGGGATTCCCTGCTGGATCTTCCTGAGGGACGGGTATTATGAGGTTATGGTCGAGCGGGCCCATGTTCAAGCCGTCCGAAAGCAAATGGAGGTCTCTTCACGGGAGAACGCTCACTGGCCACCACGGCCAATCAAACCCGGGCCCCAAATGTGGCGCAGTGTTCCACTCGGGTATCCTTTGGTGGTTTGTGCCGTAATGGGATTATTCTACGCACTCCAACATCACTATTTTGGTTCGGGAATTCTTGCCCGTGTGGCTGGGCTGGACGCATCAGCCGTAGTGGACCATCACCAATGGTGGAGGCCACTAACCGCGCTGATGTTGCACGGGGACTTATCCCACCTTCTAGGCAACCTGGGGATGGGGTTTGTGTTCGCATGGTTTTTGTCACGCTCATGGCATGTTTCGGTGATTTTCGCCTCCGTGTCTTTGAGCGCATGGCTGGGAAACTCCATCAATGCGTTCTTCCAATACCCGGATCCGCGTTTGTCCTACGGGGCTTCCACTGCCGTATTTGCTCTGGTGGGGCTGATTGTGGGTAACGCGATGACGGAGGGGGTTCCACCAGCGGGGAAGCATCCGATCCTGCGGCTTTTTTTTCCGCTTCTCACTGGGATCATCATTCTTGGGTGGTGGGGAACGGCCGGGGCCAACACAGATGTCTCGGCTCACGTATTCGGCCTCGCTTCAGGGATTCCGATTGGGGTTTTAGGGGCCAGTGTGAATCGATTATCGGGGCACCGGCTTCGTCTCTTGCTTGGCTTTTTGAGTGCAATCGCCTTCATCGCATCATGGTTCATGGTCTTTCTTGTAACGGGTTTCTTTGCCTGACGGGAATTCTGGATACATCAATGGATTTGAATCGAATGGGATGGTAAAGGTTGTGGTCTCCACCTTGTTGACGTTGGCGATATGCAAAGCGACCCTATATGAACAGGTTTTCTCCATTTTTAATAATAAGGTTGTCGCCCGGGTATTGTTGGGGGAAGTGATGCCGTCATTTGACAGAATCCGGAGTTCCTGCCCTTATAGATGCGATTGGCCAACAACGGGACTCAGGGGTGATAGTGAATGCGGTTTTGGAGCGTCCGAAGCTGTGATTCGGCCTCATGAGCTCCGGTATTTCCACCATTTTGAAATCGATAACCGTGCAGCAGCCTTCCAGTTTTCCATCGCAACCCCTACCAGTCGGGCAAAGGATCCCGTCCTCCCCTCACGCGGTGTCCGTAAGTCTCCCGAGCATCGCCGATGTTATCGCTTATGAGAACAAGGAACCCCGGACAATGGCGAAGATCGGATCGGGCTATCCCCGCTTTGTCCAGCATAGCTACATCCGGAGGGTTTGCGAGGAGTTGAGGTCTCGTCTGTCGAAGGCTCAAGACACCGTATCTTTTGTGATGGGATCAATCGCAGCGTCCAAGGATGCTATTCATCAGGAACACCTCGAAGCATGCGAAGTGGATCAAATCGGAGATTGGGCGCTGGTAACCGTTCCCGCAGCGGACAGCAACGTTCGCTCGGCTTTAGTGAGCTACATGCAGCACACGGGCGCCGGTCTTTCATCACGGGAGGCTGAGGACTGGCTTGTCGCAGAGGGATTGGAGTCTTCGGCATATCCGGAAGCGCGTAAGGCGGATGGAGTCCTTGCAAAGGTTGAGAAATGGATGGGCTCATCGGTTCCTGCGGACACAATCCTATGCAAGAGCGGCATGAACGCATTTTATGCCTCCTTCCAGGCTGTGAACGATTTGCAGGTCCCCAAGGGCAGAACCCAATGGGTGACGATCGGGTGGTTGTACCTCGATACCATGAAGATCATGGCCCGCTATCAGAGGCCGGGATGTGGCCATGTTTCATTCTCATGGACCGTGGATTCAGGCGAGATCCTGCGATATCTTGCAAGCGAAGGGCAACGCATAGCTGGCGTGGTCATGGAGGCTCCCACGAACCCGATGGTATGGACTCCGGATTTGGAGAGGATCACATCCGTCTGCCGACGTTTGGACATTAAGCTTGTGGTCGATCCGTCGCTGGTCTCCCCCGCTAATGTGGATGTATCCCCTTGGGCTGACCTTGTGCCGTGCAGCCTCACGAAATATGCGGCGCACAGCGGGGATGTGATGATCGGATCGGTTTCGGTTTCATTGGATACTCCGGATGGCCAGTATTTGGCGTCGAGGGTTCGGCATTGGGCCCAGCCACCATATGCGGGCGACCTTGAACGCCTGGGCTTTCTATTGGACGGTGCCCATTCGATTCTGGATCTGATCAACCTCAACACCTGCCGGTTGGTGAGTTTTCTCGAGTCCCATCCTCGCGTGGATGTTGTTCGTTGGGCCTATCATCCGGCCAGCGCGGCATCTTTTCAACGAATAGCCCGCAAGGAGGATGTCCCAGGCAGTGTGGTGTCTCTGCGATTGAAAGATGGCTTTGCCCGGTTTTACGACAAGCTCAGGGTGTTCAAAGGCCCCAGCTTTGGAACCGCATTCTCGTTGGTTTGTCCCTATCTTTACATCGCTCACTATGACCTTGTCAGCACGCCGGAAGGCTGCGAGGCGATTCGGGCGCAAGGACTGTTTCCTGACTTGGTTCGTCTCTCAGTAGGGACTGAACCCATCGACGAGCAGATTGAAGTGTTCCGCGAAGCGCTTGAATCATGAACCCCTTGTTTGGAGATAAGTCACAAGTACCCGATGACTACGCGCTCATTCAAGCGCTCGGATCGTCGGAATCCCTCAGACTCGATCTCATTTCTTTCCTTGAATCAACCTATGGTCCCGTTGTCACGGAATGGAAGTTCTACGGCAAAGGTTCGGGATGGATCAGGATGAGCAACGGGGTGGCGAATTTGATACAATGTGTCTTTCCGGTATGAAATTCGCTTACAGTCGCTCGACATAACCCCTGGCGGCTTTTAGACTGTTCCGATGGAGAGACCGGAGCGGTAGATTATGAATTTGATTGAAGTCCGGTTTGGGGTCTCTACATCATCACGCCCATGCCAAAGCGCACAGATATCGAGTCCATCATGATAGTAGGTTCCGGTCCGATTGTGATCGGGCAAGCCTGTGAGTTTGACTACAGTGGAACCCAGGCCTGCAAGGCTCTCAGGGAGGAGGGATACCGTGTGATTCTGGTCAACAGTAATCCGGCCACGATCATGACGGATCCCGAGTTTTCGGATGCGACCTACATCGAGCCGCTCATCCCTGAGGTGCTGGAAAAGATCATTGCCAAGGAAAGACCATCGGCACTTTTGCCGACATTGGGAGGGCAGACCGGGCTCAACCTTTCTCTGGAGTTGGCCAAGAGGGGTATTCTGGAGCAATACGGTGTTGAGCTGATCGGTGCCAAGCGCGAGGCCATCGAAAAAGGCGAGGACCGTGAGTTGTTCAAGAACGCGATGATCAAGATCGGACTTGATGTGGCCCGTTCGCATCGGGTGAATTCTTTGGAGAAGGCGAGGGAAGCGGCCTACGATCTTGGTTTGTTCCCATTGATTATCCGGCCCAGCTACACGCTCGGAGGTGCCGGAGGTGGCATTGCCTACAACAAAGAGGAGTATGAGGCGATGATTCAGCGGGGATTGGATATTTCCCCGGTGCATGAGGTGCTGGTGGAGGAGTGTCTGGTCGGGTGGAAGGAATACGAGATGGAAGTCATGCGCGACTGCAAGGATCAGTGCGTGGTGATCTGCTCGATCGAGAATTTTGACCCGATGGGGGTTCACACCGGCGACTCCATTACGGTGGCGCCAGCCATGACCTTGACCGACAAGGAGTATCAGATGATGCGGGATGCATCCTTTGCCTGTATTCGTGAGGTCGGGGTGGAGACCGGCGGTAGCAATATTCAGTTTGCGGTGAACCCGAAGAACGGACGCATGGTGGTGATTGAAATGAACCCGCGGGTATCGCGGAGCTCGGCTCTGGCTTCAAAGGCGACCGGGTTCCCGATTGCCAAGATAGCCGCCAAGCTCGCGGTCGGGTATTCGCTGGATGAACTCAAGAATGACATCACCCGCGAGACGCCGACCTGTTTCGAGCCGACCATCGACTACGTGGTCACCAAGATCCCGCGCTTCACGTTTGAGAAGTTCCCGGGGGCAGACCCTATTCTCACGTCGAGTATGAAGTCGGTGGGCGAGGCGATGGCGATAGGACGGACTTTCAAGGAGTCCCTCCAGAAGGCTTTGCGCTCGCTTGAGACCCGGGCATGGGGATTTGGGGGCGGTGGTGCGTTTGGCGATCGCGAACCGAGGGAGCTGAGCGAGATCAAGTCCAGGCTGAGCACTCCGCGCGCGGAGCGTATATTCTACATTCGCTATGCGTTTCTGGCGGGGATGACCGTCGATGAGATTCATCAGATTACGGCAATTGACCCATGGTTTCTCCATCAGTTGAAGGAGTTGGTTGAACTTGAGAACCAGCTTTCGACCCAGAGCATCAACAGTTTGGATGCTCCCATCCTGAGAGCGGCTAAAGATTCCGGGTTCACCGACACCCAGATCGCGCATCTGGTGGGCTCGCGTCGCCAGAAGATCCGGAAGCTCCGGGAAAGCCACGGCATCTTCACGACTTACCGATTGGTGGATACCTGTGCGGCTGAGTTCGAAGCCTATACTCCCTACTACTACTCGTCCTACGGGGATGAGAACGAAATCAAGCCGTCATCGAAAAAGAAGATCATGATCCTGGGTGGTGGGCCAAACCGGATCGGGCAGGGCATCGAGTTTGACTACTGCTGTGTCCATGCGTCTTTCGCGTTGCGCGAACTGGGATACGAGTCCATCATGGTGAATTCCAATCCCGAGACGGTATCCACGGACTACGATACCTCCGATAAACTGTTCTTCGAGCCGCTGACCTTGGAGGATGTTCTGGAGATTTACTCGCAGGAGAAATGCGATGGCGTGATTGTTCAGTTTGGCGGACAAACTCCACTGAATCTGGCTTCCGAGCTTTCGGAGTATGGGATCAATATCATCGGCACTTCCCATGAGTCGATCGAACGTGCGGAAGACCGCGGGTTTTTCCGGAACGTGTTGGAAAAGATCGCGTTGAAGCAGCCGGTGAACCGTACCGCCCGCAGCCCCGAGGAAGCCTATGAGATGGCCGGAGCAATCGGATTCCCGATTTTGCTCAGACCTTCGTTCGTTCTCGGAGGCCGCGGGATGTTCATCGTCTACGATATGGACGAACTCAAGCGGGTGGTCAGGGAAGCCTTTGACGTGGCACCTGGAAAGCCTGTGTTGCTCGACAAGTTCCTTGAGGACGCGATCGAGCTGGATGTGGATTGTATCTCGGACGGCGAGACAGTAGTGATCGGGGGAATGCTCGAGCACATCGAGTTTGCGGGTGTGCATTCCGGGGACGCCGCGATGGTGCTGCCGCCACACACGCTTGGAAAGGCGATGCTCGATAAGGTTCGCGAGGCGACCTATGCGCTCGCCAAGGAGTTGAAAATCATCGGCTTGATGAACATCCAGTACGCGATAAAGGATGGCGAACTCTACATTTTGGAAGCCAATCCGCGGGCTTCCCGCACGATTCCGTTTGTGAGCAAGGCGATCGGGGTTCCCCTCGCAAAACTTGCCGCTAAGGTCATGGTGGGCAAGACCCTGCAGGAACTTGGATTCACGAAGGAAGTGATTCCATCCTATTTCTCGGTGAAAGAATCCGTGTTCCCCTTTGTCCGATTCCCGAACAGTCCGATCACGCTTTCTCCGGAGATGCGCAGCACGGGAGAGGTCATGGGTCAGGCATTCGACATGGGTATGGCTTTTGCCAAATCCCAGATGGCCGCCCAGCCCTCCATTCCGCTGTCGGGAAATGTCTTCATTTCGGTCAAGGATTCCGACAAAGCGGCAGCTTGCCGCTTGGCAAGGTCCTTTGACGAGCTTGGTTTCACCCTTTGTGCGACAGAAGGGACGGCTTTGGCGATTCAAGAGGCTGGAATTCCGGTGAGCCGTGTGTTCAAGTTGAGCGAAGGTGGCCGGCCAAACATCGTCGACATCATCAAGAATGGGCAGGTGCAGCTGATCGTGAACTGTCCGAAGGGTATGATTCCCAGAAAGGATGATGACGCGATCCGGCGTGAGGCGGTCAATCGCAGCATCTGCATCATGACGACACTGACCAGTGCCTTTGCCGCCGTCGACGGTATCCGTGCGATGCGTACCAAGCCGCTGGAAGTCACCACCATTCAGGAATATCACCAGCATCTGTAGCCGGCCGTCGTCAGGCACACAAAGGGGAGATTGTTTGAAACTCGTTCCGTAGCGGAACGCGTGAGAATTCTGTCTTCCGGATTCTCGCATTGGAGAAGAGTCTCTACCCCAGAGCGCAGAGGACACAGAGGTTGGAGACGATGGACGTTCGTGCTTCGCGTCCTTCCTCCATAGCTCTTCGAGCTATGGAGGTCACGCTGTGCTGGAAACACCTCATTTTCCGGACAGGATTTACGGGATTGAAGAAGATGGTCTCGCGCAGGGCTGCAGAGGAGCGGAGGAAAAATGAAGAGGAACCACGAAATGGGATTTCGGAGGGAGCGGCTCGGTGAGGACACCTCGCCCTACCGGGTTCGGGGATGATACACGCTGTGCGAGTGTTCGGGACACTGGGTTGGATAGGACGTTGGGATATAACCCACTCGCGTGATATTGTCTGCCGCGGGTAGGGATGAGAGTCCCCTCTTATCCGCCCTGCGATTGAACGGATGCTGGGGTATGGGAATAGGGTATGGCTGAAGCCATACCCTCCGGAAGAGGGCTCACTGGATGGGACAAAGAGTAAGGGAGGGCTAATGTTCGCCATTTGAGAGGTGGGAAGAAGATGCGCATAGGTAGGGATGCTCCCGCTGCCAGGGGAGGTCGCTGTTATGGGATTGACCCAAGTGCCGGTTCTCATAGCGTCGGCTCATGAGAATCCTCTTGATGGCTCCGCACCCGTTTTTTCAGGAGAGGGGTACCCCGATTGCCTGTCGGCTCCTTTGCGAAGCATTGTGCGAATCGGGGCATGAGGTGGATCTGCTGACCTACCATGAAGGCGAGGATGTGGTGATTCCCGGTCTGCGCATCCGGCGGATCCCCCGCATCCCGTTTGTGAAGGACATTCCGATCGGATTTTCTTTCAAGAAACTGGTCTGCGATGCTTTCATGTTTCCGGTCTTGCTTTGGCGGTTGGCATGGACCCGCTATGATGTGATTCATGCGAACGAGGAGTCGGTGTTTATGGCACTGGTGGTGAGGGCGTTTATGCGGAAACCGCTTGTGTATGACATGGATTCGTCCATGGCGGAGCAACTCATGGAGAAGTGGGATGGCTTGCGCACGATCCGTTGGTTGCTTGAAGGATTCGAGCGCTTGGCCTTCCGGTATTCGGATGTGGTGATGCCGGTGTGTGAGGATCTTGCTGCGAAAGTCAGGCGGATGGTTCCAGAGTCGATGCCGGTGGTGGTGGAGGACATCGCCTTGCCGGATGGTCCGCCCAACGAGAAGGTGGACAACCTCAGGGGGCTGTGCGGACCCAATTGTCCGATTGTGTTGTATGTGGGCAATCTTGAAATCTATCAGGGGATGGATTTGCTGCTGGATGCCGTTAGCCGGGTGCCGACGGAGTTGACATTCCGTTTATTTGTGATCGGCGGGGCGCCGGCGGCAGTCACGGCTTACGCAGCTGTGACAGAGGAGAAGAAGATTGCGGACCGGGTATTGTTCCTCGGAGCCCGGCCGGTGCGCCAGCTCAACCGCTACCTTGCCCAGGCGGATATTTTGGTTTCCCCCCGGATCAAGGGGCAGAACACGCCGATGAAAGTCTATTCATATTTGGCCTCGGGCAAGCCGGTGCTGGCGACACGCATCCGATCCCACACTCAGGCTATGGATGAGGCGTCCGCGTGTCTGGCGGATCCGCTTCCGGCCACTTTTGCCGCTGCGCTCACGAAGCTGATTCAGAATGATGAGATGCGTGAACAATACGGGCGGGCGGGAGCCGCGCTAGCTGCGGAACGGTATTCGATGCCCGCATTTCGCGACAAGGTGGCACAGGTCTATGAGCGGGTGGCTGAAGTGCTTGACCGTATGGAGGATGAGCGGCGCAAACCGGATGCTCCCCCACGCCCGAAACCCGGAAAGATTGTGTTTCCGGAGGAGCGGCGTCCGCCCGTGTTCAAGGTGACGAAACCTCGAGAGGGTGAAGTCGATCGTCCATCGTCCGACAAAATCCAGTTTCCGGGAGAATGAAGCGGGATGTTGAGTGTTTAGGGAATACGCCTTTCGACGTGTTGGTCGTGGGCGGTGGCATCCATGGTGCAATTCTGGCGTGGGAAAGCGCGCGGGCGGGATTGCGGACCGCGCTGCTTGAAAAAGGGGACTTCGTGGGTGCGACCTCCGCAAACAGCCTGAAAATCCTCCACGGCGGTCTGCGCTATTTGCAGCACCTCGATTTTCCGCGGATGCGCCAGTCGATCCGCTCGCGTCGGGCGATCGCAGGATTTGCGCCGCATCTGGTGCGTCCCCTGCCCTGTATGATTGCCACACACGGGATGGGCATCAAGAGCCGGCTCGCGATGGGGGTCGCGCTCTGGATGAATGACTGCGTGAGCGCTGACCGTAACAAAGGGCTTCCACCGGCAGTGCATCTGCCTCGTGGACGATTGATCCGTAAGAAAGACTATCTGGAGCGGCTCAAAGGGGCGGCGGATCCTCATTCGAGTGGGGCCGCGCTTTGGTATGATTACCTTTGTCTGGACACTGAACGGCTGGTGTTGGCCTACTTGAGCGAAGCGGCAGCCGCAGGAGCGTGCATCTGCAACTACGCTGAAGTGGAGTCCATCGACTCCGGTGATGCCCCGGGAGAGAGACGGGTGACGGTTCGGGATGAGTTGTCTGGCGCCTCGTTTGGGGTTCGGGCGAAGGTCGTCGTGTTGGCGATGGGCCCATGGCCAGCGAAACGGCTCCTCGGGGAGACGGTTTTGCCGGACGATGTGCCGCTCGCAAAGGGGGTGAACCTCGTGGTTGATCGTCCATGGATCGGAGCCGAAGCCGCTGGAGTGGAGGGTGTGATTGATTCCGGAAACGGACAACCCGCCAAGCGCTTCTTCTTCCTGGTGCCATGGAAAGGACGGACGATGATTGGCACCACTTACACGGTATCGTCGATTGAGGCGCACCCGCCGGTTGTGAGCGCTACCGAGCTGGATTCGATTGTCGATGGCGTGAACAGACTGGTACCTGGCTTCGGGTTGAAGCCGGACGAGATCAGTCATGTGCATGCAGGGCTATTGCCAATCATCACTACGCAGGGGGATCCGTCGAAGAAGCTTCAGCGCCATTCCCATGTGGCGATGCCGCGTCCGGGTGTGCTGCGGATCGACAGCGTGAAATTTACGACGGCTCCCGAGATTGCCCGCATTGTGCTGAGGGCTATCGGCAAGGTATTGGAGATCAAGGCCAGTCCAAAGCCTTTGGAATTACCTCAGGCATCGATGCATGCTGCTCCCGACGGGGTTTCTGAGGTTGTTTGGATGCGCCTGTCTGAACGTTACGGTTCCCTTGCAGCCAGAGTTTTGGAATGGGCATCTTCCCATCCGGAATGGCTCCAACCGGTATCTCCGGAGGAAAGCGTCTTGCGGGTCGAGGTGATGTATGCCTTGCGCGAGGAAATGGCGGTCTCGCTTTGCGATCTCCTGTTCCGGAGGCTCGATGTGGGTTCGACCCATACTCCATCCGAAGCGTGGTTTTCCGCGTTGGGTGACCTGCTGACATCCGACGCCGGATGGGATAAGGATCGCTTGGCCAAAGAAATTGAATCCGTCAAGGCGTGTTTTGCCCGGATGGGCTGCGCATAGCATTGCCGGACTGGCCCGTTGATACGGCTTCAGTCCGGCTTTTCCGGGGCACCCCGGAAACCTTAGCGCTGAATTCTGAAGGCGCGGTATTCGTGCGGAGGCAACATGATCGGAAACACGGTTTGGTCTCCACGTGCCTGTGCCTGGATGGTTTCACCGCTGTGGAGGTCGACGATGGATTTGGCAGTGACCTTCGGGACGGCCGTCACGAGTTGCCGCTCGTCGAGGAACGAGTGAACGATAAAAGTGTCGTTGTCGTAGAGGAAGAGCCCGATCCGGCTTTCCGCCTCGAGGGTCAGGGGCATTTCGGCGTTGAGAACCCGTTTGATCCATGTGAGGGCCTGGGCGGGGAGATCATAGAGGTCGTTGAAGTTGTCCGGGATCGTCAGCACGTAGAGCATGCCGGACGAGTAGTTGGCCTGCAGCAGTAAAGGGTAACCATTCCCCTGATCGTAGGCAGTGACAACCTCCCAACTGTCGTTGGTGGGGTAGATAATCTGCGGGATCAGGATGTCGCGTGGTCCTTCCACCGTAGTCCTAAAATCGGAAAAGGTATGGGAGATTGATTTGCGGTCCGTCACACGCAGATCGACGATGGATTCGAGTCCCTTGCCTTCCAAGGCCTTGGCGAGTCCGGAGGTGATGACCACTTTTTTCCCTTCGGAGAGGCTTTTCTTGATCTTGATGAGGATTTCAGGATCCTTTGCGCAGCCCTGCGTGAGGAGGATCGTATGAGCGCCTTCGGGATAGGACGGGACCATTTCGATGGGAAGCCCGATCATGCCCAGGAACTGGTGAAGGAAGTCCTCTCCGACCGAGTGGTAGGGCCGATAGGCTGGAATTCCGACCGGATTGCCAAGATGGGGCAGGATGTGATCCGCTTTTTCGAGGACGTAGCCTGCCACAGGTGCGACCGGGCTCATGATCCCGGTGGTGCCATCGGAGCGCAGCATTTCGTCGGTGATGACATGTATCGCAAAGAGCGTGATTTCCTTTGGTTTGGCGAATGCCGTGAGAGAAATCTGCTCGCCATAGCGATCGAGGTGATTGCGTCCGTAGGGGTCAATCCAGCCCCCGCCGGTGCGGCCCGGGGCGATATTTTCGAAATACCGCATGATCCCGTAGCTCTGATAAGGTTGAAGGTGTTGATGGGAAACATTTCCATCGCGGGTTTCGGTGCCCGTGTAGATGCCATCGAAGAACAGCGGTTCCTCTTCCAGGTTAAACCCAAGATAGTGGAAGTGCTCATACCAGTTCGGGTATTTGATGATTACCTTAACCTTCGGATTGACTGCTTTTGCCGCGTTGACGATCCCGGTCCGTGAGAAGTCGGTGAGCTGCTTCATTCGGAAGTCAGCCCATGACCGGCTGCCCTTCTCCTGAATGCAAAGGTCACATTTGCAGTTGGTGAAGTAGAAGTCGTCGAGGATGATCTCATCAAAAAGGGAGGCGGTGAAGGTGACGATGTCCCGCACCTGTTTGCGTTGTTCCGGATCGGAGTAGCAGAACGCGCGAAAATGATCCGGTTCGCTGCGGACCAAGGTGATGCCACCGGCGACCTCGATGCCTCTGGACTCAAGGTAGGACTTCGCTTTGAGCACAGTCTCCTTATCGGCGATCACGAGATCGCGATGCGTTTCGATGTAGAATTTTTCCACATGCATGAACCGTTCGAGGTAGTCGATTCTCCGGGCCAGCCAATCGGTGTCTTTCATCTGAACCGTTTCGTGGACACGGCTGTAGACCGAAAGATCGAAGGATTCGTAGCCTCCGGCGGGAAGCGAAGCCAGCAGAACCCTAGCTGCCAGCAAGCACAGAATGGACTTTCTCATGATGGGATGGGTTGGGTGGGGATTGGGTTCCGGCAGGGGGTTGTGCCATCGTCCGGAAATGTGTGTGGGACTTCGATCAATGGATACAAAAAGAAGGGAGCGGAATCAATTCCCATTGCCGGTTTCGTTTTGCACCGGTTGCATGCATGGTTGTGCAGAAGGAATCGATTTTGCCAGATCCCCGACCCGTGGAACTTTGGGAGGCCATGCGAGCTGAAAATCGCGACGACTCCGCGTCAGATTCGAATTGTAGGAAGGGTCGTTATCAATGATGTGACCCCACCGCTGACGCATGTCGACCTCATCCTCTCTTATACGGGATGGGCCAGCCATTGCTGTTTTTAAGGAAGCATCATCCGCGGAGTCATGCAATACAACAGAGGCAAACGGCGTCCAAATATTCCGCAATCCCAATTCGAATTTTGTTCTGAGGCAGAAATCCACATCCCAGAACGACTCGTTCAGAGGCGCGGTGGATTGAGAACAAACCGCTCTGAAGATGCTTTTTCGGGTTGCCAAGCATTTTCCGCTAACTGCGGAGTAGGACTGCGCGAGTTGTGCCCTTCCCATGTGTCCAAGATCCCATTCACTGATTCCTTGAAATGCGTTTGAAGCAATCCCAGCAACTCCAAGAATCGTTCCAGCGTGCCAGATGGTGTGATCCGGTTTAAGGATACGAAGTCCGACAGCGCCCACTTCGTCCCGTCCTGTTTGTCCAACCAGTTCCTCAAGCCAAGTCGGGTCGGATACTTCACAATAAGGGTCGAGAAAGATCAAAACATCGGCGTTAGATTCAGCGCTGATCTTTGATATCACATGGATTAATGGGAAGCTATGAAGTTTCCTAACCCCAACTCTTCCGTTATTCTGAATCTCAGCAAGGTATTGAAACACGAGATTGTCTCCCGTGTTTCGATCGATAATCATGATGTCAAAGTTACTATAGTCCGTTCGATTGAGAACGCTATCCACACATCGCCTCAGAGTAATGAAGTCGCTACCCGAATCGATCAGGATGGTGGTGGAGATACGCCTTTTTACCGGATATCGCACACGGAAGGATCCCGACCAGGGACCGTTTTCAACGATCGCCGCAACACGGTTTACCCTTAGGTGCTTTTCGATAGCCGCCTTTGCTGCGATCGCCGCATATGGTTTGGCTTCGATTGAATGGGATGTGGATGTGTTCACATACCGCCAGTGATACAGTATGCGAGGAATATGGTGAATGGTCGAGTGGTCGACATTCCTAGACACAGTTAGGGCAAGATCCCAGTCTTGCGAGCCTGATAGGGTTTCATCAAATCCTCCAATTGTGTCCAATACCTTGCGTCTGTATACCCCGAGGTGGGAGACACAGTTGTGGCTGAGAAGGAGATCAGGGTTCCAGTCGGGCTTGAAATACGGATCAAACCGGTTGTCGTCCGGATCAATCTTATCTTCATCGGAGAATATCAAGGTGGCGTCGGGGTGCCTGTTGATGCATTCGACGACCCAGAATATGGCATCTGGCGAAAGTGTGTCATCATGGTCCAGAAGTGCACAAAACTCCCCTGAAGCCAACGACAGAGCGGTGTTGGACGCTGCTGATATGTGACCGGTATTGTCCCGGAAGCGGATGATGATTCTCGGATCTCTAGACGCGTAGTCGTGCATAACCTCGCGGACATCTGGATTGGTTGAAGCATCATCTACGAGTATGAGCTCCCATTGAGGATACCACTGGCCGATAACAGATTCGATGGTCAACGCGAGGAATTTTACATTAGTATTGAAGACAGGAACCAGTACCGAGATAGTTGGAAGAAGGGAGAACCTGTCGATGATCCGTTTGGCGGTTTCCGCATCGTTCTTATCAGGCGTGTCGTAAAGTGAGACCCATGTCTGGTAGTCTTGGTCTGCCTGTCCCCTGGGTGCGGAATGCACTCCCATGTTAACCACGGTTCGCCGGAATATCTCCAGTATCTGGTGGTCGGCAAATTCAGCTTCGACCGATATGACATTCACTCCTGAGGCCGTTTCAAGCTCACACGAGAAACCACAGCATGGATCACAAATGATCTGTCCCTCAAACTGTTTGACGACATCCATTCGTCTTTTCCCGATCACGCAAGGCTCCTTAATGCCATTACAAATAACCCAGACTTTGGCTGGAACCTTTCCGGTTTCGTCAAGAATCCATCCGGCTACATGAACCTTGTAACCCGCGTAACGGGTGACCATCGCATTCGGGCAGTCGAGACCCGCGTGATACCTCTTATCCTGATCCGGGCATAGGTCGGAAAACGCTGGCCCTGTCTGATTTGGTAATTGCGGAAGGGGCGGCATCGGTGGGACCTCGACGTTTCCTGTGTTTGGATGCTCAGGGACATTGAATGAAGACAGCTCAATAGGAAGAGGTCTTTGGATAGAGTTTCGATCCGAAAGTGGTTTCGTCAGACCAAGGATCTTGCAGATCCGATATCCCAGGCTGCGTTGAATGGATCGGCGTTTTTCCAACTCTCTCTGGTATCTTGACTCGTGATAGGATTCAAGATCACCGAGGTATCTGCGCCAGTTCAGTTCTCTGTTCTCATGTTCCCGGTTACGGGATTCAATGATCGCCAGGATGTCCTTCCTTTGCTGAAGTTGTTGGTTGATTATCTGTTGTAGGAGGCTGGCACGGTCAGCCCATATTTGTGCAATCCCTTCCCAGTAGCTCACAGCCCGTTCTCTATGGGACAACAGGTTTTCGAGCTCACGAATGTGGAATCCCAGATGCCCGTTGACCCTGTGGAGATTTTGCCACTTGCGTTGCAAGAGCAGCGAAGAATGTTGTTCCTGCTCGAGAATTTCTACAACCCGGTTCAGGCATCGTTCACATGATTTGAGATTCTGGTGTTGTTCCATGAGCTTCTCGATGAGGTCTGAGTCGAGAATAGATGGAGAGGAGATTGGGGATTGAGGACTCTTGTGGTTCCACGAATCTTCGGTGGCTGACAGAGCGTTGTTCATGTGGAAGCTTTTTCCGTCAATGTGTTTGGACGGATGGAGTATTGGTTGAGGAAGGTAAGGGAGATAGTTTTCGAATTCCCTTGCGCGGGAACTCATGAGAACCTAGGAATCAAAAGACTGAACTGGTTATAACGTAGAAACCTTATATATTGTTCTAATAATCCAGTAGAAATTGAGATTGCAATGAAAAACAGCTCTGTGCGAGGCGGTGGACGTCCCCCGAAGTTTCAAGAGGCCTCAAAGCCTGTGACATTGACACTGCCTGAGCGAACTCTGGAGAAGCTTGAACAGGTTGACCCGGACCGTGCGAAAGCGATTGTCAAGCTGGTTGATCATGCCGTGCAAAACCTGCTATGCGAGCCTCAATCTGTAGAGGTAGCCCCAAGGATACATTTGTTGATGGTGCCTTCCACTCCAATCCTCAATCGATTGGAATGGATTCGGCTGATCGAAGTGTCTCCGGGTCGATTTCTCGTGACTCTTGAGCCCGGAACCTCCAATGAAAAGATTGAGGTGGCTCTGAGTGATCTGATCGAAGGCGGGGCTGCTCAATCACCGGTGGAGCTGCAGACTCTGTTAGCTATTCGAAAACACCTTACCCAAATGAGGCGCAGTGACGCGATTTCCCGGGCGGAGATTCTGGTTTTTCAAGCCTCCGGCTCAGATGTTGGTAACGCGATGCGGAACAGCCAAACTGGTGCGGGTTCGGGGCTGATAAAGAACGGATTGGTTCAATTGATTGCAGGATCGGAGCTGGGTCATATCCTAATGGGGGTGGATGGGTTGGCTTGGTTTCCGTTGATCGAACGACTTGTATGAGTTGTTACGTACCAATCGCGTTCTG
Organism: Opitutales bacterium; assembly: GCA_033813415.1. Classification (GTDB taxonomy): domain Bacteria; phylum Verrucomicrobiota; class Verrucomicrobiia; order Opitutales; family JAFGAQ01; genus JAFGAQ01. The sequence continues at coordinate 41,306 of JAPXRV010000009.1, forward strand.
TAATCTCCAGAAATCTGAATTGGAGAGTCAGGATTGTGGGATAACTGCAGGATCAGTGATCCCACCTGGAAAAGAATAGCGTTGCAGTTGTCTGCCGCAGGACGTTTTCTCCACTTGTTACGTCCTTTTGTCACCCATGCCCTGGTATCTTTACATGGCCCTCAAGCAGCTTTTCCCCACAAGGAGAGGCTTTTCGTTTTTCGCGGTGATGTCGATTCTGGGCGTGTCGCTTGGAGTGGCCGTCCTGATCGGGGTTCAGAGCGTGATGAATGGGTTCGGGCGGGAGATCCGGGAAAGCCTGCTGAAAATCAACGGGGATATCCGGATCGAGTCCAACCGGGTGATCTACGATTGGGAACGCTTGGCGGATTTTGTGGAGGAGCGGGAAGATGTGGACTTGGTGAGTCCGTATGCGCATGGCGTGGTCATGCTGCAGCGTGGCAACCTGCCAATGTTTCCATCGGTTATGGGCATTGACCTTACCCGGGAGCGCCAATTGCTCCCGATAGATGAGTTTATCCGCCAGGGGAGCTTGGAGGATCTGGACGATGATTCGGTGCTGTTGGGCTCAGTGATGGCCCAGCGGATAGGTGCGACTGTTGGAACATCGGTCGAACTCTACACTCCACTGATGCTGGATCGGCTCAAACGCGACGAAGTTTTGCTGCCGAGGGAAGTCACGGTTGCGGGCATTTTTGAGAGTGGCCGGCATGACGTGGATAGCAGCACCCTGATCACCTCGCTACGGCTGATGCAGGATCTCTATGGGATGGAAGACGGTATTCATGGATTGGCGGTCCGGTTGAAGGCGGATGCTAGCCTCGAGGAAGCGACCATGTCGATCAATGAGGCCTTGAGTTCTCCCTTGAAGGCGGTGACCTGGCTCGAAACGAACCGCGAATATGCGTATGTTCTGGAGTTCGAAAAGACGATGATGACCATCATACTCTTCTTCATTATCCTGGTGGCGTCCTTCTCCATTACGAGTGCATTGATGACCTCGGTTGTGCGTAAGACCCGTGAGATCGGGCTGATTGTGGCGATGGGCGCGCGGCCTTTTCAAGTGGCGATGAGTTATTGCGTGCAGGGTTTGATCATTGGGGTATCCGGCACGGTAGTGGGAATCGCGCTTCAGGCACTCATCCTGCACTACCGGAACGAAATCGTTTGGACCTTTGCCCGTATCACGGATGGACGTGAGGCCATGCTGCGTTTTTATCAGTTCAACGATATTCCGGTCTACTATTCCATGTCCGATTTTGTCTTGGTGTGCGGGATGACGATCACCATCTGCCTGCTGGCCGGGATTCTTCCCGCCATACGGACTCTCAGGATGAAACCCTCGGATGCGTTGCGCAGTGAGTGAACCCATGGAAACCTTCGGGCGATGAGCATAAGCCGACCAGATTCTGACCACGATGTGCCGTTGTTGGAGGTGACAAACCTTCGCAAGACTTTCCATGATTCGGGGCGTGCCATTCATGTCTTGAACGGCGTGAACCTGACGGTTCCGAATGGCAAAAATATCAGCATATGCGGCCAATCCGGAAGCGGAAAATCCACGTTTCTGAACCTCATCAGTGGGCTTGAATCCCACGAAGAGGGTTCTATTCGCTGGAATGGATTGGAGATCATGGGGCTGAACGAGGGAAGGCTCACGCGGGAGCGGGGCCGGTTCTTCGGATTCATTTTTCAGGCCTATTACCTGGTGCCGGAAATCAACGTGGTCGAAAACGTTCTGTTGGCGGCCCGTTTGCTGGGGAGACTCCGCCAGAACACCCGTGACCGGGCGGTTTCTCTGCTCGAACAGGTCGGCCTGAAAGACCGGATGCGTTATCCTGTTCAGAAGCTGTCAGGCGGCGAGCGTCAGCGTGTGGCGGTTGCGCGGGCCCTCATGAATGAACCCAAGGTCATTCTTGCGGATGAACCGACGGGTAATCTCGACGAAAACACGGCTTCCGAAGTGATGGACTTGATTGTGGGGATTTGTCGCAAGCAGGGCAGTTCGCTCATATTGGTCACGCACAATCCGGTGTTTGCGCGGAAAATGGATCAGGAGTATTTGCTGCATGAAGGGGTGTTGAATGTGGTCCGCGACAGTGAATCCGCCCAAATGATTCCCCCGGAGTTTCAAACCGGAGATTGATGCGGATCTCCGCTTCTAAACTCAGTGTGGAATGTGGTTGGACCGGGTGTGGATAACGACAGTTTTGCTGACGCTATGGAGCCGTGCTCTGAGCGAGGTGATTTCTTATCTTGCCCGGATGGGTGTCGGGGCTTTGTATGACCTTGCAAGCAATCACATATGGATACGACGCCCACAGTTGAAGAAGCAACTCCCCTCCCAGAGCCCAGGATCATCCGTTGCGGTGTCGCCGGTGTGGGCTCTCTCGGTCAGCATCACGCGAGAATCTACCACGCGCTGGAGGAAGCCGAGCTGGTGGGTATCTTCGAGATGAATGATCAGCGTGCGGAGGAAATCTGTGCACGCTATGGATGCCGGCGGTTTACCAGTCTGGATGAGATGGGCGAAGCATGTGAGGCCATCAGCGTGGCGGTTCCCACGGATTACCATCATCGTGTGGCGATGCCACTTCTGGAAAAAGGGTGTCATCTGATGATTGAAAAGCCGCTGAGCACCAACTTGCAGGAGGCTGAGGATATTGTTGCGGCGGCTAAACGCAAAGGGGTGATTGCACAAGTCGGGCACATTGAGCATTTCAATCCGGTCACGACTTTTCTGGAAGAGCACATCTACCACCCGCGCTATATCCAGGCCGATCGCTTTGCTCCGTTTCAGCCGCGTGGAACCGAAGTGGGTGTGGTTCTTGACCTGATGATCCACGACCTCGGCGTGATCAAGCAGTTGGTCCGTTCTCCGGTTAGCCGGGTGGAGGCGATCGGGGTGAATGTGCTGTCACCGACTGAGGACATCGCGAATGCGAGAATTGTCTTCGAAAACGGATGCGTCGCAAATATCAACACGAGTCGCGTGTCGATGCGCAAGGTGCGGGACATCCGGGTGTTTCAACCCAATGCTTACCTTTCGCTGAATTTCATGGAGCAGCAGGGGCACTTGTTGACCCAGCGCGGAAAGTCGATCGAAAGGCATGACATTCCAATTGAAAAAGCCGAGCCTTTGATGTTGGAGCTTCGGTCCTTTGTGCAATGCATCCGGACGGGCGAGAAACCCAAGGTGGATGTGGAGTTTGCCAAGGATACGTTGGAGTTGGCGCTGACAATTACGCACCAGATACGCGAGCAGCTGAAAAAGGAGATCCGGTTTCCGACTTTTGAGGAAGAGGACGAAGGCTGATTGACGAACAGATGCTCCGGCGAATGCTTGCCAGCTGGTCTGTAAGATCCTCATTGCATTGGAACCAACGGAGGCGTAGAGAATAGACATGCCCTCCAAACCTCGACTCACGCGTGCCCGAATTTGGGTCATCGTCGGTTTGTCCATCGTGATCCTGGTCCTCTGGGGCGCGGTTCAACTTGTTTTTTTCCATTACGCCCAGATGGATTTCTGAGTTCGCAAAGCCGTCCAGACTAAAAAGGCTGACCTGAACGCAAGCGGGCAGGAAGCGACCCTCGATCGCCCGGTTGCTACCGGGATGCTTCAACGTCACTCCTGATCTGGCCCACCACGGCGTCGATCCCAAAGGCTCCGGTGTCGATCATAATCGAGCCTTCGGGGCGTCGGAGCGGGGCCTGGGTGCGGGATGAATCGATTTGGTCGCGGCGGGTGACGGAATCCGCCAGTCCTTCGTTGTCGCGTCGCTGTTGGCGTGTGGAAGGATCGGCGAAGAGGTAGTAGCGGAAACGGGCATCCGGAAATACCACGGAGCCGATGTCGCGACCCTCCATCACGATTCCCTTGAATCCGTGTTCAAGTGCTACCCGCGCCTGTGAGCGTTGGTATTCGAGCAGGCAGTTCCGGATCGCGGGTTGCGCTGCATAGAACGAGACCATCCGGTTGATGGTTTCCGTCCGGATCATGGATTCAGGAATCCTTGCACCATCGACCAGCAGGATGGACCGCCGGCCTTCGATGTCGGTCCCGAGCTTCAGGTGCCTTAGCACATCAGGATCGGAGGAAATCTGCTCCGGAGAAATTCCCTTGTCGAGCAGCACATGGGTCAGGGTGCGATAGTGCGCCCCGGTGTCCACATGCAGCAGGTCAAGTTCATCTGCCAGATGGCGGGATGTGGTCGACTTTCCGGATGCGGCAGCGCCGTCGATTGTGATGATGAGAGGTTCGGAAGTCGAAGGGCTCATTGCGGGGCAGCGGTGAAGGTTGTTTGGCGCAGTGATTCAAGCACGGTGAAGAAGTCTGGAAAGGTCTTGGCGCAGCATCCCGGATCCCGGATCTCCATCCATGGCTGGCCGTTTTCGAGTAGATCCCGGCATCCCAGGATAGCGAAACTCATGGCGACGCGGTGATCGCGATAGGTGTCGATCACCACGCCCGAACGGGCTGCTTCGAGCAGATCTGGCATGCTCGGGACGATCCTGAGACTGTCCTCGCACTCATCGACGGTTTGCCCCAGCTTGCGAAGCTCCGTTGCCATGGCGTGAACCCGGTCGGACTCCTGCTTGCGGGTGTGGGCAATGCCGGATATATGAATAGGCCGACTTAGCAACGGGGCCACGGCAGCCAACGATAGAAAGGTGTCGGAGATGGCGTTGAAGTCGATCGAATCGGGATGCCGGAGCGTGTGAGGAAAGGTCACTTCGAGGTCTTGTGATGCCCCTTCAGTAATCAAGCGGGTGACCCCTCCCACTCTCTCGGCGACATTCTGGAAAGCGGCATCTCCCTGGAGCCCGTCACGGACAAAGTCCGCGATGCGCAAGCTTCCGCCGACGACCTTTGGCAGCATAACAAAATAGCTGGCAGCCGTTGCGTCTCTTTCAATCAAGTAATGATCCTTGTTGAATGGATATCCAGCCGGGTCGCTGATAGTGAAAGAAACCGGATCCTTGAAGGATCGCACCTCGGATGCTCCGAATGCTTCCATCATCCTCAGGGTCATTTCGATGAACGGGTGTGAGACTGTCCCGCCTTGAAGCTCGATGACGATTGGATCCTGAGAGAGTGCCCCCGCCATCAGGATTCCGGATAGAATCTGACTGCTCTCAGAGGCATCAACGCGGTATTTTCCCCCACGGATGCCTGTGGGCTCGATAATGACGGGAAGTCGCCCGGGATTACCCTCGAAATGGACTTTGCTTCCGGAATCAGCCAGGAATTCGAGGATTCCCGCCATCGGACGCTTCCTCATGGCGTCGCTCCCATCGACCCGAAACCGGCCGGCCGGTTGGGCACCCAGAATGCCCACGAGAAGACGGGCCACGGTTCCCGCGGTTCCAACCTGTAGATCAGCTTGTTTCGCGGGAAAGACTCCGCCGCACCCGTGTACAACCACAGTCTCGGAATCGACCTCGTCGATGCGCACGCCCAAACGCCGCAGGCAGTCCAGCATCCAGTGGACGTCTTCGCTCCGGAGCAATCCATTGAGCCTGACCTTGCGATTGGTGAGCGATGCGAGCAGGAGCGCCCGATTGGAAATGCTCTTGGACCCGGGCACAAACACCCTTGGATTGCGCAGCGGGCGGGTAAACGGGATGACAGGCAGAGGATCCTGGATAGGTTTCATGAGCATAAGCTAGAACCACACCCAAAAAAAAGCAGGTTGATATCAACAAAAAAGTCACCTTACTCGAAGGCAGTTGATCCGGTGTTGGTATTTTTGAATCTCCGGACTGTTCTTATTTTTCTCTTCCGGAATCGGAAACCGGTATCGAAACGCAGTTCATGCATCACGTATATTTCATGGGAATTGGCGGAACCGCCATGGGCTCAGTGGCTATTCTGCTCAAACAGAAAGGCTATCGTGTATCGGGTTCCGATCAGAACCTCTACCCGCCAATGTCCGACCGGTTGAGGGATGCCGGCATCGAGACATGGGAAGGCTACGACGCGGCGCACCTTGTGATCGCTGCCCCGGACCTGGTGGTTGTCGGAAATGTGATTGGCCGGGGCAACCCTGAGGCGGAGTGGCTTCTGGAGCATCGCACGCTCCGTTTTGTTTCCCTTCCGGAGCTGATCCGTACGCACTTGATCGGGAATCGCGATGCGATCGTGATATCCGGAACTCATGGCAAGACCACAACCACCGCGCTGATCCAGCATCTGCTGACTCGCAGTGGTGTGCGGCCGGGCCACCTGATTGCGGGGGTTCCGAATGCTGGATTTCCATCAGCCTTCGATGGGGATCCGGATTCGCCGTTTGTGATCGAAGGGGACGAATACGACAGTGCGTTTTTCGACAAGCGCAGCAAGTTCATTCACTATTTTCCGAAGATATTGATAATCAATAATCTGGAGTATGATCACGCCGACATATTCAGAGACCTGGATGATGTGGAGAGGTCTTTCAAGCACCTGGTGCGATTGGTTCCGGCATCAGGCAGTATCCTCATCAATGGGGATGATTCACGCCTGGCCGAATGGGTGCGGGCTTCCTCGTTTTCCCGCGTTTGGACGATTGGTTGTGGGGCGGAGAATGATGTTCGGATCAAGGATTTCTCTGAGCGGGCCGATGGCAGCTGTTTTTCTCTGGAGATTTCGGGGTGCCCCTGGATGGAGGTGTCCTGGAGTCTTGCGGCTCTCTACAATGCCCGGAACGCCGCAATGGCGGCGCTTGCAACCGCGCTGCAGTTGAATCCCCGTGATCCTGGATTGGTTAAGGTAAGCGGTTTCGAAGCGTTTGAAGGGGTTCGCAGGCGCCAACAGATCCGGCTGCGAAAGGAATCCCTGCTGGTGGTCGAGGACTTCGGGCACCACCCGACTGCTGTCAAAGAGACCTTGCGCAGCCTCAGGAACCGGTTTCCGGATCGTGCGTTGTGGGTTTGTTTTGAGCCCAGATCGAACACGGCCACGATGCCTGTGTTTGAGCGGGAGTGGATCGAAGCCCTCGGCCTTTCTCAACGCTGTTGGATTGCTCCTGTTCACCGGGCAAACCTGATCCCGGATGAGCGGCGGTTGAACACGGCGCGTATTGCTTCGACGCTGACGACAAATCACGGGGTTGATGCATCGGCACACACAGCATTGGATGAGATGGAGACGAGTCTGTATGCCGGTTTGGATGCTGAAAGAGATCCAAAGCTGCTGGTGTTTTTCACCAATGGATCCTTCGGCGGACTGATCGACCGTTCGGTAGCGCGTTACTCGAAGTGACGCTGGATGGTTTGGAGTGCCTCCGCCACTGCGGAGGCCATACAAGCCGGTGTCTGTCAGGCGCTGGAGCCGGGCAGCATGGAAGTTGATTCCTGGGATTGAAAGGGCGGGAGCGGAGGCATCGGATAGGTTCCTTCCGGAGCGCGGCGGAATTCCCCTTCCGGCAAAGGCACAACGGGCCTCCGGATGGGGGCTGCCGGCGGAAGTATCGTCATTGGCTTATCCGCGGTTTTCTCCACGAAGGCTCCCTGAATCTGCTGGGATAGGGTCCAGAGAACCGGAATCTCAACCAGATGCGGCCGGATACGCAATGGATTAGGGGCCAGTGACCCGCTCGGCAGTCGGGTGGGTGAATGCCCGAAGGCGCTTGCCGGGAAATACATCACCTGCTTGCTCAGGCTTTCCGCATTTGCGACGATCGTCGGGGCCACACTCAGGAGCAACTCCCTCACCAGATTGGAGTTGTTCATGACCGCGTCCCGGTCAAAGACGCCATCGCGGATCGGGTTTTTGAAGCGGGACTTGTCCACAAGCGTCATCCAGATGTCGCTTTTGCCCAGAATGATCGCGAGTGGCTTGTGAATCTCATCGTTCACCGAGAGCCGCAGAGTCTTCCGGATTCGGATTTCCATTTCGGAAAGGAGAACATCCTGCTGATCGATGCGCCCCGGATGCTTGAGTTGGGGGTCCGGGTGGAATTGGAGCCGTTGCCGGAAGGCGGGCAGGGTGGTGGGATCGACTAAAAAGAAGAGTGCGGCAGCGGCAGCGGTGTGAAGGGAACCCGGGGACGTTGAGATGTCGATGCCGGGCTCGAAGTGCTCGCCTGCGTTGTCGTAGAAGATCAGGTTGCACATGCCCTGATGCGTCTTGGACCGGACCAAAGAGTATACGAAGGGTCTCGGGTAGGATACCACCCGGCCGTTTCGCCGGATTCTCAAATACATCCGGCCGTCGAGTTGGGTTTTGAGAAGTGCCGCCTGCTCGATGCTACCACCTCCGAACAGGCAGTTTTTCATATCGTTGAGCGGTGCGTTTCCGGCGGGATCGGCATCTTTGAGCACCATGCCGTAGTTCTGGAACAAGCTGAGCTGAAGGCTATTGATCAAGGCGCTCAGATAGTTCGACTTGCCGGAACCAGGGGCTCCCACGATGGACAGAATGAACTGCGGGAGCTCGAGAAAGCCCTGCGGCAAACGGAAATGCACGTAAGGGTCGGCGATTTCCGAGCAGATCCTGTCGTAGGCATCCAGGACGCAACCCCGATCATCAAAACGGGTGGCGTGGAAACGGAGCCTTTCGTTTTCTCCAAGGATCGGATCCCCTGTCAGACGGCTGTCAGCAGCTACGTGAAGGATGTCTCCGTAGTCAAAGCTTTCCCAGCAATAGGGCGAAATGAGCGGACCGTGCATGCCCTGCTTCATCCCCGGAAGGGTATCCGGGGTAATGGCGCCCACCTCTTCTCCTGCAGTGTGGGTCCCTGTGCTGCGGGGGTTCATTTTACTGAAGCTTTACGCATTCACCGGCGTGATGCAAACTCCAAAACAATATCAAGCCAAAGATGGGATTGCCTTTCCGGATCGAAGCGTGACCGGGCAAACTCCTTGCAATCGGAAGAAACAGTGGATGGAAACAAGCCGTCACTGAGCCACCGGATGAGCGCGGCCTGGAGGGCATGTGAATCCCCTCTGGGTATGAGCAGGCCGGTCTTACCGTCGATGAAGCACTCCCGGACGCCTGCCTCATCATATGCGATGATTGGCAAGCCGTGATATTGGGCTTCGACAAGAAAATTGGGAAGCGACTCCTCAAGGGATGCGGATACGGCCAGATCCGCCCCGCAATAGAACGGAGTCACGTCCGGGCGATGTCCCCAGAATATGCATTGGATCTGGGCTGGAAGCGTTTTTGCGAGTTCCCGGCACCGGTTCATCCTGGACCCTTCCCCGACAAACCACACCTGAAGCGGCAGATCTTTTGGCAGGCTGGCCAATGTCCGTAATAGACCCTCCTGATTTTTTCCTGGGACAAATGAAGCCACGCACAGGATGACTCTGGTATCCGGCTTGCATCCGGCCTGTGTCCGGATCTGGCTGCGGTGCAGTTCGGACGTTTCCGGGTCTGGAACCGGGCCTTTCAGGAAAGGATTGTAGACGATGGCCACTTTGGAGACGTCGATTCCGAGCGATTCGGCTCTTGATGCCGCCCATTGGCTGTTCGCGATGACCTTGCCGGCTTGCTGGAGGCTCTTCCGGTATCCGGAGGGAATGGAGCGTCCTGTCCTCAGGCTTGCGATCACCGGGATTTCCGGGAATTGGCTTCGGATCGGGTTTCCCATGCTGTTGGCAACCCTTCCCATCAGGATGATCGCATCCGGTTTCTCGTCCCGGATAGCGGATCGCCAGCCGGGAGCCCAGAAATTCACTCCGCTTTGGAACGGCTGCAGGGTGCGATGTGCCACGGGTGCGTCGATGATGGCGGAGGAAAGCCTGCCTCCGGGGCGATTGGTGAGCAATACCGACTGATGTCCTTGTCCACATACCCATCGGCTGAGGTGCAGCGTGTGGGCTTCGGTTCCCCCAACCCTGAGATAGTCCTGATAGAATAGAATCTTCAAGGCTGGATGGGCTGATATGGCAGCTTGTTGCGGACGATGCTTGGAGGTTCTTATTGCGGACTCGAAAGCCTTTTCCGGATCATGGTTTCCCGAAAAGAAGACTCACGTTGGCTCCTCCGAATCCGCTGCTATTGGAAAGAACATACCGCGGATCCGTCTTTTCGGTTTCGAACAGGAGATGGATCCCTTCGGCTTCCGGATCGGGATCCCTCAGGTGCGCGGTCCCTGGGCAGTAACCCGTGTCGATCGACAGGACCGAGATCGCAGCCTCAATGATGCTGGACATCGACAGTCCGTGGCCCGTGAGCGACTTGGTGCTGCTGACCTTTACGTGCGCACCGGATCCAAACACCTTCTTGATCGCCTTCATTTCCGCCAGATCTCCGGCGTAGGTGGACGGAGCGTGGGCATTCAGGTAATCGATGGCATCCGGATTCAACCCGGCACGATCAATGGCCATGCGCATGCTTCTTTCCACTCCGTTCCCTTCCGGATCGGGAAGCACAGGACTGAACCCATCCGATGTTTGAGCCCAGGAAAGCATCTCGGCAAGCGGACGGGCCCCTCTGGCTTTCATGGAAGCTTCCGATTCCAGAATCATCGCCACTCCTCCACCGGTCGCGACAAATCCGCTTCGTCTCTTGTCAAAGGGACAAACCGCTTCCTTGGGATCAGATCCCGTGGCCAATGCACGCATCGCTGCAAAAGGAAGAATGGTGTCTGGATCTCCATCTTCTCCCCCGACGACCAACATGATATCCTGACGTCCGCATACAATCTCATCCCAGGCCGAGCCAAGTGCATGGCCCGAGGAGGCGCATGCCGAGATGAATCCACAGGATGAGCCCTTGATCCCGAGATGCGCTACAAAATTGAAGTTCAAGGTCCCCGGGACTGACGAAATCACGGCTTTCGGGCTTATTTTATCCGCTCCCACTTCGCGTATGCGATTCAGATGATAGCGGAGACTGGAGACCGAACCGATCGATGCGGTGTAGAGCCCGGTGCGTTCATTCGAGATGTCTTCTTTGCGAAGGCCGCTGCTCTGGATCGCTTGTGTCAGCGCACAGTAACAATACAACCCGTGCGCTGAGAGGTTGCGAAGCAGGTTCCGTGAGGGTTTGTATTCTGAGGGATACGTCCAGTCTTCCGAGTCCAGGCTCTGCGTGTCAAATCCCTTGATGGTTCCGGCCAGTTTGATGGGGATGTTGTCAGCAGCCAGAGGAGGGAAGGGTTCGATTCCCGTCCGGAGATGAAGCAGGCTATCCAGAACTTCCGCTGTGGAGTTTCCGATGCTTGAAATGAAACCCAAACCGGTGACGTATACTTTGGTCATGTTGTGAGAGCTTTCCAATTCCTGAAGTTTCCTATAGAATAGATAATTGTAAACGCGGAAGGTTCAAATCAAGCGATGGCTTAGCAGTGACGCTCCAATAATGCAAGCTATCCCGGACGGCCTGAGGGGTCGGTGCATTACGGGCGCAAAACACTTCACTGGAGGCTGCGAAATTGTAAATACGCCGTCAAACCGTAATCGATTTTGTGGTTGCATCTTCGGTCAGGTGAGGTAGTCTGTTCATATTCCGCTATGTACCTGAAAGTTGCAGCAAGCATTCTGGCCCGAGGGCTGGGGATGATTTCGGTGGTGTTTTCCGCCGGGATGCTGTCGGCTGCACAGCCGCTTCCGATTCCGGAAAGCAGCGTTGCCCGGTATCCCTTCTCGACAGTCGGGCAGGTGGTTTCAGGTGGGGATGTTGTTGCCTCGGGCGTGGTTGTTTCGAGTCGCGTGGTTCTCACCAGTGCGCAGGTCCGTTCTCACGGGAACGTGGATGATCTCCGTTTCCGTGCATCCGATGGGCAGTACTATCGGGTTTCGAGTGTTCTTGGTTTTTCGGAATACGTTGCGGCGATGGATCCCAGGGATCCTTCGTATGCGGACAATCTCGGGCGCGACATTTTGTTTCTCCTGTTTGGAGAAGAGGTCAATTTGGGTGACGCCGCAATATGGGGCTCCGAGCCTTTGGATTCGCAAGCCTTCCGTATGATGGTGGGATATGCTCCTGACCGCTATGGTGTGGGGAATGCGGATGCGCTTCGACTGCATGCGACGGGAGCAGGTGAGGCTGTAGGTTGTTCTTTCGAGAAGGTTGTGTCGCGTTTCCATAGGAGTGATGCGATCCGGTTTGGACGTGGATTGCCTGGCGCGGGCGTGTTCTCATTTGTTGCCAACCGATGGGTTTTGAGTGGCGTGTATGTATCGGATTCAGCGGATTTCGGCCAGGCCGGAGTCTGCGGAGTGGATGCGCTGGTTGGTCTGTTGTATGATCAGGCCGTCAACCGGACGAACAGTGTGGTTCGTCATCCCGATGTTTTGCAGGCCGGGTATTCATCCAATGGGACATGGGAAGGTGCGGTTGTGCTTCCGCTGGGTCATACGCTCAGTGCCACAGTTCATGGAGGTTCGATTTCCGATTTTCATGCCTTTGATGTGGCTTCCACGGGCGTCTACGTGGTGGAGAGCTTTGGTTCACTGGATGTATCCGGATCGCTTTACAATGCGGCTGGAAAACTGGTGTCGAGCAACGACGATTTCGGGGGCAGCCTGAATTACCGGATATCCGCATTACTTGAACCCGGCCGCTACTACGTGCGCACGACGCCATTTTCGACGGAGGACACCGGTTTCTACGGAATCCGTGTTCAGGCTGAATCGCCTTCAGCGGTGGTTTATGGAGATGCGAACACGCCTCCGATGGGTGTGATTGATCATGATTTGGGCAGCTCCGAATGGTATCAGATCGGGACTGCCGGCGAACGCGACATGTTCCGCTTTCGGGTGACCCAGGCCGGGCATGTCAGCATATGGACCGAGGGCAATATGGATATGCTCGGGGTATTGATTGCTCCGAATTCTGGTGCGGTCCCACCGTTTGAGCCTTTGTCCAGTCAACGGATCTGGTCGGTCAGCGACGATGCATCCGGGCGCAGTGGGAATGTTCTGCTGGATGCCGTATTACCCGCAGGTGATTATGTGTTGATCCTGTCTGCGCGGGAGTCGATGGAAACCGGGCCCTATCGCTTGTCGATCCGCATGGATACAAGTCTCCAGGCCTCCACTGAGGAAGATGATTTGGACGACACTTTTGGCAAGGCCGTGAGTGCCTCTGGTAGTGTCATGTCCGGAGAGCTGTCCAGTGGTGGAGATGTGGATTTTGTCCGTATAGAGTCGACGTCGACTGGAGCAAAGAAGTTCATTTCGACTGGAGCCACCGATGTGGTATTCAAGGTGTTCAATGAGGATTTTGAACCTGTGGGAACCTGGAGTGCGGATGGGCCGGGTGTTTCCTCGATGGAATTGGTTCTAAACCGCGGGTACTATTTCGTCCGGATTACGGGTGCGGATCCCGAGGCTCCATCCGGTTCCTACCGGATCACCATCGATCCGGTGGCATCGGTCCCCTGATATTGGGATGCGTTGGCTCCCCGGGTAATGGAGTTCGTTTGAGTTGATTCCCCCCCCCTTGGATCGTTCTCCAGCAGGGGGTTGCGTGTAAGTTCACTCGGATTGAGCGTTTCTTGATTGAAGCGTTGGAATATCTGGATCCGGGAGGACGGGTTCGGGTATTCTCTCTTCGAGACCCCGCAGGATATCCGCTTCCAGTGAGTTTGCAGGATTCGGGAATGCTGACTCCCCCATATTTGGTTCTGCATTCATGCGGCCCTGGGACATCGTCTCGACAGAGGATTCTGGCCCGGAAGCCGGAGGCGAGGAATACATCGATGCCCTTCGATTCAACCATGCTCCCAGCGGAAGCCCGACGAAGAGCCCGGCCCCAAACGCAATCATAAGCATCAAGCCGACGATACGCCGGTTGTTTATTCCGGAAGAGGATGAAAGAGAGTCTGGGCGGGTATTCATTGTCGATTGGATGTGGCTGTAGCGCCAATCTCAGCTTCCAACTTCATTGACTCGGGCAGCTGACTGGTCAACACAAAGCTGCCTTTTTGAAACAAGGCCGGGTGCAGAGGTATTGATTTGTAGAAGAGGCTTTTTTCCCGGGGATCGCAAAGGAAGACTCTATTTGAGCCCGAAGCACACAATGGGGAAAAGGTGTTGCTCCGGAGACGACGGGCTTCAGTCATTCGACTACGCTTATGATCAAGCCCGTTGTCTACCTGTTCCGCGGGCGGAATGGATGGTGCTAAACGTTGGGGGACGGCTTGGGTGCGCTGGAGTCGAATGGACGTTGGGATAATCCCCTCGCTTGAGGGTACTGTTGCGGGTAGGGCATGGCTGAATCCACACCCTCAAGAGGGCTCACTGGAGGTGAAAAGGAGCAGGGGGAGCCAATGCTTGCCATTATGGCGATGGAAGAGGACGCGAGCCCTTCCAGATGCGGGGAATCCGGGGTGCTCCCGGTCTTTCGTCTGCAAACTTTTCTTAATTTGCTTGCCATCGGCTTGTGTCCAAACGTAGTAAGTTCTTCAGGAAACAATACGACACGGGTTTTCAGCGACTTATTGGAGCTGGGTTTGCTTGAGTTGTGTATTTCATAATTTTCAGGTCTTACACAAAGGACTTACACGTCACAAGATGAGGTGTGGGAACAATGGGATAAGCCCCTGAGAATCAACAAGTGGGCTGGTAGCTCAATGGTTAGAGCAGTGGCCTTTTAAGCCATTGGTTCTGGGTTCGAGTCCCAGCCGGCCTACCAAGTTTCCCTTTACCCCCGGATGTGTATTCCATCCGCTTCAGTCCTTGTTGAATGAAGGCTGACACTCCCCTGCTACTGTGCGAGGTGAATCCACTGCTTCCCCATACGCTTGAGGGTCTTCCGGTTCGTTTCAAATAGCGGATCCCAGGACTCCAATAGTGCCCAAAAGGATGCGGAATGATCCATGTGGACAAGGTGTGCAAGCTCGTGAAGGATGATGTGATCCTGTAACTCAGGAGGCATCAGCACCAGCCTCCAGTTCAACGAAATTGTTCCTGAGTTTGAACACGATCCCCAGCGTGTGCGCTGGTTCCGGATCGATACGGACTGCACCGGTGGGACTTTGGTGTGCGACGCAAACTCGATCACCCGGGGAGGCAACGTGGCCGCTGCCAAGGCAGTGAGTTGTTTCACCAGGCTCCGCTCCCCGTTGTCGAACAAGGGGAAGTGCTCGACCAGCGTGAGGTTGCCTAATGGATCTTCCGGATAGAGCTTGGTCCAATGCACGGGAATCTGGCGCCCCATGATGGTGACGAATGGATGGTTCAGCAGATGAGCCCCGAGCGTCTGCGCGGATGCCCCGGGGACGCTTGCCACTTGATTCATCCAGTCAACCCGCGATTGGACGAAGGCCTCCGCGCGCTTCCTCGAGATCCCGCGCGGATAGGTTACCACGAAGCGCCCGTTTCCCCTGTAGGTGATGCTTATCCGGCGACTGGAGGGGTGAGCACGGTACGCACAATCCCAGATATGACTCATGCGTTCGCGGAAGGATCTTTCCGTTGCTGGAGCGCGGACTCCATTTCTGTGACAAGAGTATCCGTATATCCTCTGAGGAGCTGCTCTGGATCGATTCCCCGAAGCCGGCAAGTCGCGGCGATTGAGAATAGGTGCTTCGCCAATGATGCATCATCCAGCACGGAGATTTCCCCGATCATTTGGGACGGGACGGCAGGATGGTTTTCCAGCCCCTGTTTGACGACCTGTTTGTAAGTCTTTTTCGCAAACAACAATGCGGGAAGCCTGGGTGGCTGGGGCTTGAATGGCGATGGTTGGATTTGCGCAGGCTTTTCTCCGGCTTTGATTTCATCCCAACGCTTGAGAACTTTCTCGGGAGTGTCTGCTGTGCCGGTTTCAGGTGCGAACACGTGAGGGTGGCGCCGGATGAGCTTTTCATTCACTTCGCGCGCAACATCTTCCATTGAGAATCGACCGGCTTCACGAGCGATTTCGGTCTGCATCACCACATTCAGCAGCACGTCGCCGAGTTCTTCCAGCATGTGATTGTAGTCCAGATTATCAATGGCCTCGATGAGTTCAGAGCACTCCTCGATCAAACACTCGGTGAGGGAAGCGTGGGTCTGCTCCCGATCCCATGGGCATCCTCCGGGAGCCCGCAGAATGGCGACAGTCTGGAGCAGGTCAGAATACGCTTCGTTTGTGGATGGCGCGGTGGTGGTCATGGGTGGAAATTGATGGTTGACGCATGAGGCAAGATGTCCTCCATGTCAGATGGAAGAGCGAACGAACGAAGATTTCAAGGGAATGTTTTTGGGTGATACGAGCAGATGAGTGACAAATTGACCGAAATCATGGACTGGAAGCGTCAGGAGATTGCTTCCCTCATCCGACCTGTATCCGACCGGGAGTTGGAGCGACTGGGATCCAGAAAGGATCTGCGTCCATTCCTTATGTCGGGATCGCTGCGTGCTCATCCTGAGCGACTGGGCGTGATTGCGGAAATCAAGAGACGTTCTCCCTCGGCCGGAGCAATCCGTGAGGATGCGAATGCGGAGGATCAGGCGATCAAATACGTGAACGCGCATGCGGACGCGCTTTCCGTCCTGACCGATCAGAAGTTCTTCGGCGGGCGGATTCAGGACTTGTGGGATGTGGTTGAACTGCTCGAACGCCACAGTCGGAAAGTGCCTTGCCTGCGCAAGGATTTCATGGTGCATCCGGTGCAGGTGGTCGAGGCTGCCGAAGCAGGCGCATCTGCGATTCTGATTATTGTGCGGGCACTGGATGACGGGACGATCCGGGATCTGCAGCATGCGGCTGAGCTGGCCGGGATGGATAGCTTGTTTGAAGTGCATAATCAGGAGGAGCTGGATCGGGCATTGCGTTTCAATCCCAAGATGGTGGGTGTCAATAACCGGGATCTCAGGCGTTTTGTCACAGATCTCTCGATCAGCGAATCCCTCATCCCGCAGATTCCCGATGGAGTGATCCGCGTCAGCGAAAGCGGGATATTCACGGTGGAGGATGCCGCACGCGTGCGAGCTGCGGGAGCGGATGCGATTCTGGTGGGCCAGGCGCTTATGGAGCAGGATGATCCCACCGAACTACTGGAATCTTTTCATTCCCTGTGAACCGGAGGGACCTCATCGCGCGTTTCCAGTCGACGGGCTTTTCTCCGGCTCATCGACTTGGGCAGAATTTCCTCGTTGACCGCAATCTGGCGGTAAAGCTGGTGGAGATGTCCGGGGTTGTGTCCGGGGATACGGTGGTAGAGGTTGGGCCCGGCTTCGGGATGCTCTCACGGGTTCTGGTTGAGCGGGGAGCGGTGGTTCATGCGATTGAAAAAGATGAGCGGCTGAAGAGCCACCTCGAGGGGCTTTCTCAGGAGTTGGGTGAGTCTTTCCGATGGATGATGGGCGATGCAGTGGATCATCCGTATGCGGATCTCGGTGGATCCGGGGATTGCCTGATCGTTGCCAATCTGCCTTACGCGATCACCGGCCCCTGGCTTTTCAGAGTGATGTCTCTGGGATTCCCAAAGGTCATCGGGCTAATGTTGCAGCGGGAAGCTGCCGAGCGCTTGATGGCTCCGGTTGGAGACAAGCGGTATGGTCCGCTGGGGATCCAGCTTCAGGCAGCTTATGGCTTGTCTGGTATGCACCGGGTGCCTTCCTCCTGTTTTCACCCTCCCCCGGATATTGAGTCGGTTTTGTTCGTGGTCAAACGCAGGGAGAATCCGCGACGTTTCGGAAAAACGTGCTATGCCGGGATGCAGGAGGTCTTTACCCAACGCCGCAAGCAGTTGGCAGGCTTGCTGACCCGCAAAGGCCTTGATGTCCCGCGTTGGATGGCATTGCTGGAGAAACATGGGCTCGACTCACGGGTTCGTCCGGAGGAGGTTCCGTTGGCCGCCTGGATTGAAGCGGACGAGCTTGCCCTGTTCGGGGTTGACTGAGGTCCCCGTTGTCCTGCTGAAAGCGGGCCTTCATCCCCACGGCGTTGGGCCGGATCAGGGAGTTGGCTCGGCCATGATGCTGGATGCGATCGACTTCAGACCATTGAGTTCAGAATCATCAATCCCGAGAATCTCCCGGATGGTGGCCAGCACTTCCGCCGTTTTCCGGTTTGGTGCGAGTCCGAGAATGCCCTGATTCATACCGTAGACGAAGAGCATTTCAGCCAACTGCAAAATTGCCTTCAAGACACGGACCGGTTCGCTTGTGTGGCAGGAGTAGTCGGGCTCATGGTGATAGGCCACGACCTCACTGACCTGGCGTGGCATTTCCCACTTCTGGCAGAAAAGCATACTGATAGCCCCATGATCCGTCCCATAACCGGTGTATTCCTCCACCAGATTGCGGAAGTCGAGGGCGAGTGCCTGATCAGCGGTGCGGTGGTACTGGTCGTTGAACTTATGCAAAACCAAGGTTCCCACATCGTGCAATAGTCCGGCCTGATAGGCACTGTCGGCCATTTCGGGAACAAATCGCTCACAAACCTTTTGGCATAGCGCCGCTACTGCCGTGGAATGCACCCAAAACCGGTCCATCGAATAGGAGTTGCTGCTGAGCGTTTTTTCGACGATCGCCGACAACACGCAGCGTTTGAAATGCTGAAACCCCAGAACCATAAGGGACTGGGATACGGATTCGAATACACGGGTGCCTCCGAATAGCGGAGAAGCCGCAAGCCGCAGGGTGTTCGTGGACAGCGTCGGGTCATTGCGGACGATGTCACAGATTTGCTCGAAGTCGACATCAGGGTTCGACGCGAGCCGGCGGATGTCGATCAGGGCTCTTGGCTGAGAAGGTATTCCGACTTCGAGCACGATTTTCTGGGCATTCGCGATTCGCGATGCCTCAGTTTCGGGGGGTAGAAGGGTCTTGTGCATCTGTATCGGTTGTTTGGAAATGGGGTGTTCGGGCTTCTGCGTGAATCAAACGGGGACTATTCTTCTTTTTGGGCGCCCGAACGCGCATCCGCGGCGATTCGTGCCACCTCGACGGAGACTGCGCACATGTCATCTTGCGCCCCCCGGCCGCCGGAGAAATCGCGTATGGAATCAAACAGATTGGTAAGAACCGTATCTGCGCTCTCAGAGGATTGACTCCGGATCAATTCGAGAAGCCGTTTCCTTCCGAACTGCTGTCCATCCTCCCTTTCGACCTCCAGGATGCCATCGGTGTAGAACAACACATTATCGCCCGGTGCGATAGGAATCGAACCCGACGAATAGCGGAAGTTCTCGATGAGGCCCAGAGCCGGCTCAGGTTCTGTGGTTGCGGCCTGGAGTATTCCCGATACCTGACTGCTGCGCTGTGTCAGGATCGGTTGGGGATGCCCGGCATTTGCATAGCGGAATTGTCCCTTCAGCAAGTCGAACACGCCGTAGAAAGCGGTCACAAACAAGGTCATGTCGAGTTGCTTGAACACCGTGTTGAGGCTCCGGTTAACCTTCCGGAGGAAGACATGCGGATAAGGGGTGATCAACTTGAGTTCCCCCACCAGCCCTCTTAGCACTGCAGTGATCAGGGCCGCCCTCACTCCGTGTCCCATCACGTCACATATGATGACCCCTGCCTGGCTATTGGAAATCGGAATCACCTGAAAGAAGTCACCGGCCAAGGCTTCGGATGGGTAGTAGCGATGAAAGAACCGTAGTGCGCTTTCGCTGCTCGACAAATCCCAGATGAAAGGCGGATAGGACTTGGGCAGGAAAGCCATCTGAACCTTCCGCGCCATCTCAAGGTCGGTTTCAATTTGCTGATTTTTCAGCTGCAATTGGTGCGCCAGATTAATGAGCCGTTCCTCTGCGAGCTATTTCTCCGTAATATCACGGGAGACTCCGAAGGTGCCGATTACGGCCCCGTCTTTGGAGAAGAGCGGAAGTTTGATGGTGGAAGACCATTCCACCGACCGACCGACCCGCTCATCGTGCTCATCCTTGATGGCCATGGGCTGGCCGGTTTGGATGATGCGTTGTTCGTCCGCATACTTCTGGATCGCGAATTTGTAGGGGAAATAGTCGAAGTCGGTTTTTCCTACGATCGCGTCCGCGTCATGTTCTCCAAAATGCTCGATGAAGGCCTTGTTGCCCATGAGGAATCGGCTTTCCGAGTCTTTGAAATAGATCCTGTCGGGCAGGTGTTCCATGAGGTGGTCAAGAAAGATGCTCTTGTCGTCTTCATGGCGGTTGATCCGTTTTTGCTGGGTGGCGCCCATCTCCACGCACTGCATCAGGATGGTTCGGACGAACTCGCGGTCGACATCCTGCCTGAGGCGGCCTTTTTCGAAAAGAAGGTCGAGGTTGCTCTGTATTCGGCTTTCGATCGGTTCGGGCATGGGGTATTACCTCAATCACGATGGCACCATTCTATCGTGGATTCAACACTGAAGCCCGTGATTGAGCACGAATTCGAGGGGCGAAGCGATCAAACCGGATCAATGTCCCGCTCAGACGATACCGACGCAGGCGTTGAAGGACGTGCTGAGTCGCCGGTTTTGGCACGGGTTAGAAGGATGAGCAGCATCACCCAAAGGGTCAGAATCAGGTTATTCAGGGGCAATTGAAGCGGCTGCGGGAATGCGTAGATGATCAGGACTCCCGGAATCCAGACTGCCCATCCGGATAGCTGCACAGTGAGGATGCGGGCAAGCAGGCTCTTTTCGGAGAGGGCCACCCGGACCCCACCCACCTTGAAACCGGCGTCCTTCCATAGGTAGGCGAGTGTCATCGTGGGAGCGGCGATGAGCACCGAATAGACGAACTGATCGAAACACATCTTGGCGAGCAAGGTTTGCCAGTCGTTGTCAGAGCCCCACATCCAGTCCTGCAAGCGATAGAAAAGATCAATTTCGATCCCCTTTTCCGCCCAGAACAAAAGATAAAAAACCACGCCAGATAACGCTTCTTTGATGCCGAGATGAAAACGCCGCATGATTACCGGCAGCAGCCCGCCAAAGAATGCGGTGGATAGCATCGGATATACCAGCCCCATCTTCTCGCGGAGTTGCACGACATTCTCAAGGGCGAGTCTGACCCCGGGGAGGTTGTAGTAGGCGGCTACGAGCAAGGATCCGGCGATCATGAGAAGCAAAGCCGGCCATGCATTGCGCCGCGCGGCGATCATTCCCTCCCGGACGGCATTCCGGATCATGAGCTTGTGCGCTGATTCGTCTGGCATAGGAGCGTGGTTGAATAACACAGATCAAACCCGGATTACGGGAGGGTTGATTCCCATGCTTATGCGGTGAAGTCCGGTGGAAGCGCGTGGATGATGCAGCCTTTCAGCACCTGGATCAGAGCGGAAGCTTCTCAAGCGTTACTTTCCCTTCGTAGAGGGCCTTGCCGACGATCACTCCGATCAGGCGTGGATGCTTCGCTGAGATGCTTTGGAGCGCCTGAATATCGGCATCCGATCCCACTCCGCCCGATGCGATGATATCGATCCCGACGGTATCGAGAAGCGCTTGTGTTGCCTTGAGGTTGGGTCCCGTCAGCATGCCATCGGTGGCGATATCGGTATGGATGAGGGTGCGGATTCCCACCTTTTCGAGCTCAGAGGCCAGTTCCAGAACAGGTTTTCCCGTATCATGGGTCCAGCCGTGCACGGATACTTTTCCGTCCATCGCATCGATCCCGACAGCCACCTTTTCTCCAAAAGCCTCAGCAAGCTCACGGGCAAATCCGATGTCCTGACATGCACGGGTGCCAACCACCGCACGCGCGACTCCCAGATCCAGCACCTTTTGAACCGCTTCGATACTCCTGAGACCGCCTCCGAGTTGCACCTTCACTCCCAGTTTCACCACTTCCGCGATGATGGAGTGATTAACGGGCGTTCCGGTAAAGGCACCATTGAGGTCAACCATGTGAATCCATTCGGCGCCCAAAGACTTCCATCGCCTTGCTGGCTCGATGGGGTCCGTGAAGTAAACGGTCTGTTTGTCTTCCCGGCCCTGGATTAGGCGGACACAGGATCCATCCTTGAGATCGATTGCTGGATACACACGCATGGCGAAAAGAGTAAATTTGGATACGAATCGGAAATGAATGGCGGCAACGAAGGCCCTCAGGCTGCATCGAGCTTGTCCGGTGGATCCGATTTCACGCGGATCTTGGCCTTTGATCGCCCTTCCACTACCGATTGGTTGATCAGCACTTCAGCGGGTTCCTTGACGTCCGGAAGACTGTAAGTGATGTCGAGCATGATCGCTTCGAGGATGGACCTCAAGGCGCGGGCTCCGGTCTTCATGGCAATAGCTTTTCGGGCAATGGCCGCTACCGCGTCCTTGGTGAAGCGCAGTTGAACCCCCTCCATGGACATGAGTTTGCCATATTGCCGGATCAGGGAGTTTTTGGTATTGAGCAGAATGTGGACAAGATCCTCCTCCCCAAGTTCCTTCAACACCGAAACCACGGGGAGCCGGCCGACAAACTCAGGGATCATGCCGAAACGGACAAGATCCTCGGGCTCCAGATGCTCCATCATGGCGTGTTCATCAATCTGGTGAGCAGGATTGGACTCCGAACCGAATCCAAGCTGACGCGATCCCAACCTGTGCTGGATGATCTTGTCGAGCCCCACGAAGGCACCGCCGCAGATGAAAAGGATATTGGCTGTGTTGACCTGAATGTATTCCTGATTCGGATGCTTGCGCCCTCCTTGCGGGGGAACATTGCACACGGTTCCTTCCAGGATTTTGAGCAGAGCCTGCTGGACCCCCTCACCGGATACGTCACGGGTGATCGACACATTCTCGGTTTTTCTCCCGATCTTGTCGATTTCGTCCACGTAAACGATCCCGGTTTCGGCCCTTTTCGGATCGAAATTTGCAGCCTGGAGGAGGCGCAGGATGATATTCTCAACATCATCTCCCACGTAGCCTGCCTCCGTCAACGTAGTGGCGTCCGCAATGGCGAAGGGGACATCCAGCATCTTGGCCAGATTCCTCGCCAGGTAGGTCTTGCCGCTTCCGGTTGGACCCACCAGCAGGATGTTGCTCTTCTCGATCTCGACGTCCTCAAACTCCTTGCTCGTTTCGCTGTCGGGCACACTGCGGTTCTTGTCGAACAGTTCGAACGAGAGCCGCTTGTAGTGATTGTAGACCGCCACCGAAAGAACCTTTTTCGCGTGGTCCTGCCCGATGATGTTACCATCGAGAAACTCCTTGATCTGCTTGGGCTTGATCAGCTTGACAGAGTTGCGGGGAAGTTCGGGCGCACCTTTGAGTTCGCGGTCAATGATGGTCTGACAGACCGACACGCACGAGTCGCAGATGTAGACACCGGCCGGACCCGCAATCATCTTGCGGACCTCGCTATGGGACTTTCCGCAGAAGGAGCAGAAAGTCATTTTGGATGCTTTTGCCATCGTTCTGAATAGAGGACTACCGGATCAGCTCTTTTTGTCGGGACGGGAGAAGACCTGATCGACTATGCCGTAGGTCTTCGCTTCGTCGGCGGACATGTAGTAGTCCCGATCCGAGTCGTTTTCAATCTGCTCACTGGTCTTCCCGGTGTGAAACGCCAGGACATCGTTGATGGTCTTGCGCCAACGCAGGATTTCCTTCGCGGCGATCGAAATATCCGATGTCTGGCCGCCTGCGCCTCCTGTCGGCTGATGGATCATCACCCGGCAGTTGGGCAGTGCGAAGCGTTTGCCCTTGGTTCCTGCGGAGAGGAGCACCGTACTCATGCTTGCCGCCATCCCCACGCAATAGGTCACGATGTCGCAGCTCACCAGATTCATGGTATCGTAGATCGCCATCCCATCCGTTACACTACCTCCGGGAGAGTTGATGTAGAGATAGATATCCTTCTTCGGGTCCTCAGTCTGGAGGAACAGAAGCTGGGCGATGATCGAGTTTGCCACAAAATCATTGATCGGCGTGCCGAGGAAGATGATGCGGTCCTTCAGGAGACGGCTGTAGATATCCCAGGAGCGTTCGGTACGTCCATCGCGTTCAAAGACTGTTGGCAGAATGTATTGGCTCACAAATATTCCTTTGTTGGGTTATTCGAACGGATGAGACCGGATGCCGATTGCCTTCAGGCATCAGGCTTTTTCGGTCACGGTAGCCTCGGCAACCAGGAAGTCCAATGCCTTGGAGAACACGGCACGGTTCTTGATGGCCTGTATCTGATCTTCGTCCTTCTTCAACTGGTTTACAAATTTGTCGACCGGCATTCCGATGGACATCGCCTGCTGCATGATCGCCTGTGAAAATTCGGTATGATCCAGCTTGATGGACTCCTTCTCCACAATACGGCCGATGAGGATGTCGAGCTTCACGCGCTCCCGCGCGGTATTTTCGACCTCTTCGGTGATTTTTGCAGCCGCTTCCTGGATGGCTTGCGGATCAGCGCCACGACGCATCTGGTGCTGCATGAAATCTTCCATGATCGATTCGGATTCGCGTTTTACGGCGCTTTCCGGAAGATCAAATTCCACACTTGCACGGAGCTTTTCGGATACGGCCTTGCGAAGCTCGTTCTGCACTTCCTGTGCCTTGCGTGCTTCCAGCGACTTGCGGATCTGCGCCTTGAGATCGTCGAGGCTTTCAGCCTGCACCGACTTCAGGAACTCTTCATTGATTTCGGGCAGAATCTTCTGGCGCACTTCATGCGCCTGCACCGAGTAGGTGGCCTTCTTGCCGCGAAGGTCTTCCACTGCGTGGTCTTCCGGGAAGGTGTAGTCCACCTTGGACGAATCGCCCGGCTTCATGCCCACGAGGGCGCTGACCACTGCGGCCACGCCGATGCCATCTTCACTGCCGGCTTCTTCCCAGGTGTTTTCCTGGGTGCCCAGAATGGAATGATCGGGAGCAATCTCGGAGATCAGCTTGCTCTTGATTTTGCCCTCATAGGAGCATTTCACAAAGTCGCCCTTTTCCGCAGGCCGGTCGCAGACCTTGAACTCAGCACGCTGGCTGAGCATGCGCTGGAGGCTGGTTTCAACCTCGGACTCATCCACATTTGAGTCACCCTTTTCAACCGGGAGACCCTTGTATTCGGGAAGCTCGAACTTCGGCTGGATATCCACCACGAAAGTCGCCTCGGGCTGGTCGGATCCCGTGAGCTTGTCATTGATGATGTCGACCACCGAATAAATCTGCAGATCCGCCTTGAGCAGCCCGTCATTGTAGGCCTGCCGGATCAAACGCTGTTGCAGTTCGGTCTGAAGGTCTTTTGAAAAGCGCTTTTCCACAATGCTTTGTGGAACCTTGCCCGGCCGGAATCCCGGAATACGAGCCTGCTTGCTGAAATCGCGAACCAGCTTTTCCCGGGTTGCGGCAACTTCGGATGGGTCAAACCCGACCGTGACTTGCACCCGGGTTTTGGATTGTTCGATAACGTCTGTCTTCACGCTGTGACTGATTTGGATTGCGGTAATCTATAATGATTGTCTCGGGAAAAACTTCTTAATCAATCCGCAGCCCCCAAGGCAGTCAACATCATTCCTCAATCTCCTCGCCCGGCGGGCTCGCAGCCGCCTTCCGCACGCAGAAGGCTCAAAGCCCACATAGTCAAGTTGGGAGGGAATATGAAATGGAACCACGAAATACCCGGAAGGCACGAAAAAGGGAGAAGAGCGGGTCATTGAGGACAATTCGCCCTACCGGGTCCGGGGATTTCAGGCGTAGGGGAGCAAATGGGACGTTGGGTTGGAGAATGGGTTTTTGCCACAGAGCGCACAAAGAATACAGAAAGGAAGAGGATGGTTCTTATTCTGTGGATGAGAACTAGAAGAAGGACGCGAGCAGGGATGCTCCCGCTACTTTTGGAAAGATGCCGGTTGTGGGTAGGGATGAGCGTCCCCGCTCATCCGCCTGGGCAATCGGGGACGACCGGTCATTCGTAGTG
>JAPXRV010000010.1:0-51733 GCA_033813415.1 Opitutales bacterium
GGAATTCGGGGCGTTTGGGGCTTGGGAAGGGGCTGGCCCCGCTCGTCGATGTCTGATGGTTTCATTCAGAGGATTGAGGTGACTAAAAAGGGTTCTCACGCAGAGACCCTGAGATACAAAGGAAAGGGGAGATTAGACGTCACCACGAACCTCACAAAATGCACGAAAAAAGAGGGAAGAGTGGCTCGGTGAGGACACCTATCCCTAGCGGGTTCCGGAAACTCCACAGCTTGGAATTTGAAATAAGGGGAAGAAGGGCGCGAGCAGGGATGCTCCCGCTACAATGGGGAGGCACGTTACGGGTAGGGATGAGTGTCCCCGCTCATCCGCAAGCGATTGAACGGCTGTTGGGGTATGGTAACAGAGGATGGCTGGAGCCACCCACTCCGAAGGCGAGCTTTGGGCGGGATGTTGAAACCCATCCTGTTAATCTTGTTCATCCTGTCAGTTCCTCTTCTCTTTTTGGACAGGATTTACAGGATTAAAGAAGATTTGTCTCACGCCCGTTTGATCCGGCAAGCGGATCCGCGCTTCACCCATCGCTCTTCGAGCTATGGAGGACACGCATGCCGCAAAGATCCCAAGGAAGATTGACTGGAATCATTTTCCGGTAGCGGAACACGTGAGTGTTCCGGGGCAGGGTGGGCCTGAGGTGAATGCGTGGGAATAAAACCAAGACGGAACGCTTACGCGTCCCGCTACGTGAAGAGAATTGCTCACATCGTATCATTCCCCGCGTTTTCCTCGTAGCAGAAAGTGTGAGCTTTCCGTCTGCTGTCTTCCGTCGTGGTGACACTGACGCGTTTGTCATTCAGGTCGATAGAGTGGATGTTTTCTCGTCAAGGCCCCAGGTCTGTGGCATTTGCTTGCCTCCGAAAACAATAATGGACTAGTATGAATCCATTCCTCCCTGAGTCTGTCCCCAGTTAAATCCTCTACTCGTTTACTCATAACCCACACGTCGGAACTCCGTCTTATGCCCAGAGTCTGGTCAGTCTGCATCGACGAAAGAGCCACTGCAACATCTGGCGCCTGTTGCAAAAAACATGGATAATTGGACTGACGCCTTTTACCCTTTGGTCTTCCTTCATCTGATCAAAATCGGCGCATCGCATCGGTTTAATTGCTATCTGAACGCATCCTGCGCCGTAGTTCCCTCAAATAGGATCTGCGGATTGACCAAGTGCGTCGAAGCATGCCGCCGAGGTTGAGGATTAGCCATCGATTGTGGTGATAGGACGTATGTTTGACAGTAGCCTTCCACAGGCGTGCGGAGCGATGAATCCAACTTCCAAGCAGATCCCAAGGTTTTGGAGATCCGACGAAGTGGTAGATCGCAGGATCGAGAGTTTCAGAGAGACGTTGATGGGGGGTGATCAGACGGTTGAACGGCTCGGGCAAGGGATAGAAGTCTCTGCAAAAGAGGGCATTCAGTATGGTTTGATCGGCGGATAAAAGTGCGTCGGGGTACTGGTTCGCGAAGTCGAGACAACGCTTGACAAAGCCAACCTCGGCGCAGCGCTTGCAATTGAAAACGATGACCCCTGCATTGAAGGTAGCATCGTTATTGTTCATTCCCAGTGACCGAAAAAAATTTCCCTCCAGAGAGTATTCGACGGTGCCGATAGCCCCTGCTGCAAAAGGGTGCGCTGATGGCAAGTGATCAAGAATCGTTAGGATGTCGAGACCCACCCACAGATCAGAGTCGAGATACACCACGTAGTCTTCGAAACCCAGGATTTGAGGGAGAAGAATTCGGTAATATGTGAGCCGGTTCCCGTGAAGCGATTTGAAGGTGCTGAAACTGGATGGATCCGCCTTGATCAGCTTCAAGTCTATACAAATACCCGCAGCCACTAGATCTGATCGTAAACTCTTGATATCTGCCTCAAGCAAATCGTCCGAAAAGACTTTGATCCGGATACGGGAGGGAGAGGAGCAATGAAACACCAAGGATCGGATCGTTGCCTGAAATCCCGGCAGCATGTCCTGATCCACACACACAGCAATACACCAAGAGGTTTTTTTCGTTTCTGCAGTTCTTTCCATGAACATGACATTCAACCATGATCCGTGTGCCTTGCGTGGAGCATAAGCGGTCGAAAGCGATCCTGGGAAAACAGCAAACCTTTCCCTTTGATTTCATAGCCCATCGGGCTCAATAAACCGCTGATTTTCGTGAAATCTCCATCGTGATGGTATGTAGTAACAGCGATTTTGGGTTTGAATCGCTGCAAGGAACTCTTGCCTGAACCAATAATAGCAGGGTCCCAGCCCTCAGCATCGCATTTGATGAAATCACAGCCTTCCGGCAGGAATCGTTCGATCAAACCATCCAGGGTCATTATGTCCACCCGGTAGCTTTCCGGCTCGGGGGCTGGTGACATGCGGCTTGCTCCGGGGTTTTCAATGCTATCGGTGAACCAGATCGAACCAGGTTGATCGGAAATGAGATAGGGGAGAATGGACGGGGCAGGCAAACCTCTGATTCGGAATAAATCGTGCACCAGTTTTCCCATCAACCTAGAGGGTTCGACCATGATCACTTGCGCCCCTCGGGTTGTGCAATCAGCTGCAAAGGCACCTTCGCAAGCACCGATATCAAGGACGGTATCTCCTTTGTTGATCCGGGTGATGCCCCAATCGTAGTGATGGGGGTGGTTGGGCTGGAGCAATTCGCTCAGGATTTGAGAAAGCGTGAGCAACGGAGCTTTGGACGGCCATAAGTAGGGCTGATTGTCTATGACAACCTGCTTCCATTCTCCCTGCTCCTGATTTTTTTGAAAGGATCCTTCGTGTTTACGCCAAAACGCTTTATCCAGCCGAGAACTGGATCGAAACAGCCACCGTCTATCGATAAAAGAAGCCTCTGATTTTGCGAATAACAAGCGAATAATCGCGGTCAACCGATTGTGCATTATATTAGTAATTGAATAGTGAGAAAACTAAGAGAATGTCTCCATGTTTGTTAAAGCTCTTAGTGGTCTGCCGTTAGTGGTAAGTTGTAATAGCAGTAGTTGGGGTTGAGTCAATGTTTTGGTGGTGGGTAAGGGAATGCTGAAAGAATGCTTATCATCCAAGCTGTTAGATAAGGAAAATGGCGAAATGGGAAGCGAGCGGGATTTCGCTTACGGTTAAAAGGTGATGATTGTGCGCGGGGATGATGGGAATGGAAGAGATACCTGCGTAGAGGGTATGGGAGCGGCTCGGTGGGACGGTTCGCCCTACCTTAGGGAGGGATGAGGATCCCGTTAATAGTGGTAGCGGATTTGGAGCAGGTAGATTCCTTCAGGTGTTACGCGGTAGACCAGGCGGTGCTCGAGGGTGAGTCTTCGGCTCCACACGTTGCCGGGTAGATGGGGCAAATGTTGTGGGGCTCCTTTTCCGCTTTCCGGATGGGCAGCACAATCTTTGATCAAGGCGAGCATGCGGTTGACCGCGGCTGGGCGTTTGCGGACGATGAAGCGGAAGTCATCCATGAACTCGGGAAGCGCGAACAGGCGTGAGGAAGGAGGTCCGGGCGCGTCGGTGGATCGGCGTGCTTTTTTCTCAGGAGGTTTGTCCATCGCTTGCCTCCTTTTTGAGTTCATCCAACTGGACTTCAGTTCCTTCGGAGTCTAAAGATTTTTTCAGGGCCTTCAGGAGGCGTTTGGCGTTTTTGGGTGAACGCAGGAGGTGGGCTGTCTCCATGAGCGAAGCCAGCTCTGATGCCGGGATCAGGGCAATATCTTCAGCTCCCTTTCGGGTGATGATAAGCGGTTCCCTCGATTCGATGACCCGGTTCCAGTAATCGGCGAAGTGGGCGCGTGTTTCGGTGTAAGATGCGTGCATGTAATACAGGATGGTAAGCGTGAAGCAGTGAATATCAAACCGAACCGAATCAGTTGTTGACATCTTAAAACAACGCATTGAAACATGAAATGAGCTGTTTTTGTATGCGATATGGATTAACAGTATTAAGGATATGCTCCGTTTTGGCGGCATTGACGGCTGTTTATTTCTACTTGTCGGGCGGGAGGGTGATGCGGCGCCTCGGTGATGAATTGGACTCAGCGAACCGGATGGTTGCTGAGTTGCAGACTCGAGTGGAGACTCTTGACAAGGAAGCAGGGGCGTTGAAAGCCGACTTGAAGCTGCGGATTTCGGAGAGTGACTCGATTCGCATTGAGAAAAACCAATGGGAGGGACAGAGCCTGCTTGCACGTCAGGAGAATGGCCGGCTGAGGGTTGAGATTGCCGGTCTGAAGGAACAGGTGGCCGGGCTCGAATCCGAAGTGGAAAGGCGTGTGCGCGAGGTGGTTGCTTTGGAGTCCAGGCTGTCGGATCCGAACACTAACCCGGATGCTTTGCAGGCCAGGATTCTGGCGATGGAGCAACAAATTGATGATCTGAAAGCCCAAGCGTCGGATGCGCGTGTTGTGATTGGCGGATTGCTGAAGGTTGATTCTTCAGGGAGTCTGGCATCCAAGCCGTCCGTGGGGCGGGTGTTATGCCGGGTGGTTGGTCGGGACCAGGGGCGGGGATTTGTGGTGCTGGAAGGGGAACGGAGCCCAGGATGGAGGGTTACCTCACCGATGGAACTGATCCGGGGCGGAAAAGTCATTGCCAAGGCGCGGGTGGCTCTCGTAGATTCCCGGTTATGTGTGGCGGAGTTGGACCCGGAATTCCGGAAGTCCGCTCTTGTCGGGGAGGGAGAATATGTCGAAATTGCGCTCTAGCATGCATCTCATGAAAAGGTTTTTGATTCTGTTTGCACTGGTGATGACTCTGATGAGTATGACCGGGTGTCTCGATCGGGATATGGATGATTCATCGATTCCATGGAGCCGGCCGGCCGGCTGGGAAGACAGGGTACCTGGATTTGGAGGCTGATGGGCCAGGATTCAGTTGATGCCGGTTCCGCGTCTTCGGATGCTGCTGGGGATGGTCTTTCACAGGCCACTGGGATTCCTTCGGGTCCTGGAGGATGCTTGTTTGTGGTGGCCACTCCAATCGGTAATCTGGGGGACATGAGCCAGCGGGCGCTTGCTGTGCTGGGCGCTTGTGACGTCGTAGCCTGTGAGGACACCAGGGTTTCCGGACGTTTGTTGGAGCATTTCGGGATCCGCAAGCCACTGTTGAGCTACCGGGATGAGAACGAGCTCCGCCAGAGTGAAGTGCTTTGCGGCCGGATGCGGGCTGGCGAGAAAGTGGTGCTTATGTCGGATGCGGGAGTTCCGACTGTGAGTGATCCCGGGTTCCGGATGGTGCGCCAGTGTCGGCGGGAGGGCATCCCGGTTATTCCGATTCCCGGGGCAAGTGCGGTTGTTACGGCCTTGTGTTGTTCAGGGCTTCCGTCGGACGCTTTTTTGTTTCTCGGGTTTTTAGCACCCAAAACGAGTGCCCGGATCAAAGCATTTCAACAATACCGGGACTTTCCGCACACCTTGATTCTCTATGAGTCACCCCACCGTATCCTGAAGTTTATGGATGACGTGGTGGCTGAGCTTGGCCCGGATCGCGTGATCTGTGTGTGCAAGGAACTGACGAAACTGCATGAACGGGTCTGGACGGGGACGGCCGGGGCTGTGCGTGAATCGCTCATGAAGTCGAGCACCAAAGGCGAGTTTGTTGTTTTGATTGCTCCATCGGGTTACGTCGTTTGACCATGCGTTTGAGGAACTTTGGAGAATATTCGGAGACAAGACGATGAAGCTTTCCAATATAGGACTGGAGACAGGGGGAGTTGTCAGTGACATCCGCCGTCTTGGGGTGCTGGACATGGGAAGTAATACCATTAAGCTGTTGGTGGCTGAGCCGGTCAGGATTCCCCGGCCCGGGCTCGATGTGATCGGGATGACAATTGAGGAATGCCGGGTATCAAAGGGGATCGGAACCTCAGATCGCTTGATGCTAGGCGAGGATTCGATGAGTGCGGCGGCGGATGCGATTGATCGATTGCGCCTGGCTGCCGAAAGATATGGAGCGGACCATTTGTTGGCGGTCGCGACCAGTGCGGTGCGGGATGCTGCCAACCGGCAAGCATTCTTGGATCGCGTCAAGTCTCAGACCGGAGTGGTGTTGAGGGTGCTTTCGGGAGCGGAAGAAGCGGCCGCTTCGGCTTTTGGGCTAGCCTACGATCCTCAGATACGGATGGAGAATGATATCCTTCATTTTGATATTGGAGGTGGAAGCCTCGAGTGCAACCGCATCGTGGACGGAAGGCAGGTGAGTGGGATCAGCCTGCCTTTGGGTGCTGTCAGGATGACCGAGAAATGGATTTGCGATCCGATGGTACCCATTCCGCATGAGGAGTTGTCCCGGATCAAGGCATACACGGCCGGATTATTGGAAGATGCGGGGATATCGGGAGCTCCGGGGATTCAATTGGTATTTACGGGAGGTTCGGTTACCATTGCCAGGGCGATTGTGGCTGAGATGGAGCAAAGGGAGGACAATATCGGGGTGCTGAGTGCTCTACAGTTGAATCATTTGCTCAAGATGCTTTCTTCGACGCCCTTCACGGAGCGGTGCGGCGTTCCCGGTTTGCCGGCTAATCGTGCGGATGTGGCGCCTGCGGCGATTGCAGTGGTTCTGGCGGTAATGAAGGTGCTGAATGTCGATCATCTGGTTCATTCCAGATACGGTCTCAGGCATGGCCTTGCGGCGCAGGTGTTTTTCGGCGACCGGTCCGTGGTCTGATCGGCAGTGGCTTGATTCCGCGTCGAAAAAACGCTGATCGCAGTGGAGAAACCATGGAAATGGCCCGGATTCGGGTGTCCCGAACCGCAAATTTGGAAAAATCACGTAAATGCAAGAAAAATCTGCGGATATCTCTGAACGAACTGAGAATTATGCCGTCTATGTATACGAAAAACAGTAACAGATAATAGAAGGTTTTTCATTTTCAGTAGTTTTGGGGTAAACAATCTTTCCGGGCAGCGATGCTTGGAAGGCTATAGAAAAGGGGTCCATTGGGGGGCCCCTTTTTTTGTGCCTCGATTGATTGGGCAGAATTCACTGACTTGCGCGGGGTGGAAAAGTTTGTGTAAAAGCTTTGTACCGTCGGAAAAATGTAAACAACCCGTTAACCGGAGTTAATTAGGGGACGAATCAGTCGATACTTTCCGGAAACAAAAACCGCTATCCTGAATGATCTCCGACCCTGAAACCGGAAGCACTGATCCATGGCTGGAGGAAGCCACAAATGTGATCAGCAAAGTGAGCGTACAAGCGCAGCCCCGCGTCTTGATTGAACTGAATAGGATCGCCCGACAGCCTGATGTATCCTTTGAGTCGGTTGCGGATCTGGTGGTCAAGGATGTGGGTTTGTGCGCCAAGCTGCTCAACGACAAGATCGAAAAAAAGAGCGACACCTACACCCCCTTTTCCCAGTCGAAGGATACTCTTGTTCGGATTTGCGGGGTGCTTGGATTCGGGCCTCAGGTTCTTCCCGAGTTGGAACAGGACCTTCTTGTTGCCCTGGAGGGGGATAAATAGACGAGCCAAATCCCTAGGTTAGGGGAGGTGAAAAAGTCTGTGCAACCACTGATGGACACTGATAGGGAAGAGCCGTTGTTCAAAGGGGAGTCGCAGGAGATTGTGGAATAACGCCTGGGTGGGCATCCTTGTTCACATGAAGGCTATCGCCTATATGCTGCCCTAAAACCGGCATTTTGGGGTGGTGAACACCCCCTGAATGGCCAGATGGATTCAGAGGGTGCGAAAAAACGTCAGGCCGCTTCGTGGAAGTGGCCTGCATTGTTATTGAAGTGGCGGCTCAGCCGAACTTGATGGCGGCTTGAGCGGCGGCCAGGCGTGCAACCGGGACGCGGGGAGGCGAGCAGCTCACGTAGTTGAGACCCACGCTGTGGAAGAAGAAGATCGAGAGCGCATCGCCCCCGTGTTCTCCGCAGATCCCCAGTTTGATATCCTTGCGGGTGGCCCGTCCCTTCTCGGCGGCGATCTTCACCAACGCGCCAACTCCATCGACATCGATCGACGCGAACGGGTTTTGCGTGATGATCTCCAGATCCTTGTAGGCCGGGAGGAAGCTGCCGGAGTCATCGCGGCTCATCCCAAGGGTGGTCTGGGTGAGGTCGTTGGTTCCGAAGCTGAAGAACTGGGCATGATGAGCAATCTTGTCCGCATTGAGGGCGGCACGCGGGATTTCCACCATGGTTCCCACCATGTATTTCAAGGTGACGTTCGAGCTCTGGGACACTTCGTCAGCGACCCGATGGATGATGGCGGTCTGGTGCTGAAGTTCCTTTTCGAAGCCGATGAGCGGGACCATGATCTCCACGCTGACCGGAGTCCCCTGTGACTGGACTTCGGCCGCTGCTTCGAAAATGGCGCGGGCCTGCATTTCGGTGATTTCCGGATAGGTGATCCCCAAGCGGCAACCGCGGTGGCCGAGCATCGGATTTGCCTCGTGTAGAGCCGAGACGCGTTCCGCGATCAATTCCTGGGACACGTGCAGCTTTTCCGCAAGCGCGTGGCGGGCTCCGCCTTCGTGTGGAAGGAACTCATGAAGGGGAGGATCGAGAAGCCGGATGGTCACCGGGCGGCCTTCCATCGCCTTGAAGATGCCGATGAAGTCGGACTTCTGGTAGGGCAGCAGTTTGTCGAGTGCGCGTCTGCGCTCAGGCGTATCCCGGGCGAGAATCATCTGGCGCATGTAGTCGATGCGTTCGCCCTCGAAGAACATGTGTTCGGTGCGGCAGAGCCCGATACCCTCGGCCCCGAGGCGGACAGCCTGGGATGCTTGTGACGGAGTGTCCGCGTTGGTTCTCACACTCATGCGGCGGTATTTGTCCGCCCATTGCATGATGGTGGAGAAGATGCGGTAGGTGTAGCTCTGACTTGGATCAAGGGTTCCGGCGATTACTTGATTCACTTCGCTGGGTGCCGTGTCCACATGGCCTGCGAAGATCTCGCCTGTGGTGCCATCGATCGAGATGAAGTCCCCCGCTTTAAGGACGTTGTTTCCCACGCTCAGGATCCGCTTTTCGTAGTCGATGACGATGTCATGGGCACCGCAGACGCAGACTTTGCCCATCTGGCGGGCGACGAGCGCTGCGTGTGAGCTGACGCCACCCCTTGCAGTCAGGATCCCCTCGCTGGCGATCATGCCGCGCAGGTCTTCCGGAGTGGTTTCGATGCGGCAGAGGATGGCCTTGTCGCCGTGTTTTGCCATGTATTCGGCGCCTCCAGCGGTGAAGGTGATCCTGCCGGTGGCAGCACCCGGGCCGGCGGGTAGCCCGCGGGCAAGCACTTCCGACTGGCGGCGGGCGTTTTCATCGAACACGGGAACCAGTAGACTCGAAACCGAATCGGCCGGGATACGGGCAATCGCAGTTTTCTCGTCGATCAGTCCTTCCTGCACCATTTCGTAGGCGATTCGCACGGCGGAGAGCCCGGTGCGTTTGCCGTTGCGGGTTTGGAGCATGTAGAGCTTGTTTTCCTGGATCGTGAACTCGAAGTCCTGCATGTCCCGGAAGTGGTTTTCCAGAATGGAGCGAACCTTGTCGAGTTCATCGTAGCTGGATGGCATTTCCTTTTTGAGCTGGGCGATCGGCTTGGGGGTCCGCACTCCAGCGACCACGTCTTCTCCCTGTGCGTTGATGAGGTACTCTCCGTAGAAGACTTTCTCGCCGTTGGCCGGGTCGCGGGTAAAGGCGACACCGGTTGCGGAGGTGTCCCCCATGTTACCGAATACCATCGTCTGGACATTTACGGCCGTTCCCCATTCGGACGGGATGTTGTATTTGGCGCGGTAGACCTTTGCCCGATCGTTGTTCCAGGACTTGAACACCGCTCCGATCGCACCCCAGAGCTGGTTATAGGGATCCTGAGGGAAATCCTCGCCCGTTCTTTCCCGGATAAGGGCTTTGAAACGATTGACCAGTTCCTTGAGGTGAGCATCGGTCAATTCGTTGTCGAGGGCGACTCCCACTTCGTCTTTGAGGCCGGACATGACCACTTCGAACGGTTCATGCTCGTTTTCGGAGCGCGATTGGACGCCCATGACGACATCGCCATACATCTGGACGAAGCGCCGGTAGCAGTCCCATGCGAAGCGTGCGTTACCGGTTTTTTTGGCAAGTCCGACAACCGCTTCGTCGTTGAGTCCGAGGTTAAGGATAGTATCCATCATGCCCGGCATGGACTCGCGGGATCCGGATCTTACCGAAAACAGCAGAGGATCGGCGGCGTCGCCGAAGCGTTTGCCGACTTCATTCTCAACCGCTGCTACCGCGTGTTTGACTGCGCCGGAGAGGGATGCCGGGTAGGTCTGGTTGTTGTTGTAGTAATAAGTGCAGATCTCCGTGGTGATGGTGAATCCCGGAGGAACCGGAAGCCCGATGCGGGCCATCTCGGCGAGGTTAGCACCCTTGCCTCCAAGCAGGTTGCGGAGTTTGGCATCGCCATCGGTGGTTTTCCCGAAGGCATAGATGTGTTTCTGGAGGGTATCGGCTTGAGCATTGGATGAGCTCGCTGTCATATTGTGATTGCGTTGGGATTCGTGATCTTTCGAATATGGGTTCATGCGTGACCCGGAAATCGGGTGCAGGGTTCGCGTGGCACATATCGTGAAAAGCGTACCAAACTCGCCTGATCTTCACTGTCAAATGAAATGAAGCATTTGAAAAACAAGTCGGAACCCCGCGATCCCTCCAAGGATGGCGAGATGAACTTTCTGGAGCACCTTGAGGAATTCCGGTGGGTTTTAGTCAAGAGTCTGATCGCGTTGATCATCGGGGTGAGCGTTGTTGGATCGTTTCTGCCATCGGCAGCGGATTTCCTCTCGTGGCCGCTGAGGGAGGCGACGTCAAGATTGGGAACAGAAATCGGAAATCTTGTGACGATCCGGCCGCTGGGCGTGTTTTCGGTGTTTTTGCAGGTGTGTTTTTTCGGAGGATTTGGTCTGGCCTTGCCATTCATGCTGTATTTTTTTGCCGGATTTGTGAGTCCGGGATTAACGCTTCGCGAGAAGCGGATGCTGGTGCCGGGGTGCATCGTCTCGCTCTTCCTGTTTTTGTTGGGATGTGCGTTCTCGTATGGTTTCATTTTGCCGCTGTCCCTGTTGGTGTCGATGAAGTTCAATCTGATGCTCGGCTACGAAATCGTGTGGTCGGCCAGTGATTATTACGGACTCGTGGTTTGGATGACCCTGCTGATCGGAGCATGTTTCCAGTTTCCGCTGATTCTGATGATTCTGGTTTACGCGGGAGTGTTGACCGTGGATCAACTCCGCAAGGCCCGGCAGATCGTGGTGGTCATTATTTTGATCGTTTCGGCTGTGATTACCCCTGCAGACCCGATCTCGATGCTGATTCTGGCGATACCTCTTTATGTCTTGTATGAGCTTTCGCTATTGGCGGGTGGAGCCGTCCGGCGCCGAAAGGAGATACAGGCGGAGGTCGAATCCCGAAAAGGGAGCGATACGGAGGACGCGGAAGCCTCGGCGGAGGACGACACCCTTTAGTGAGGAGTGGAATTCGCAGTCGGGCCGGATGGCTTTGATGATCCGGCCGGTTCACCGGTATCATCCGGGGGGGTGAATGCAATCGTCGGGATAACGGCAGGGTGGTGGTGATCCGATATGCGCGGATGGGAAAATGGGCGGTGTGAGCTCTGTTCAAAGGCGTGGGAAGGATGTCGACATCCCGGATTTGATCCGCATACTTTCGCGTCATGATTCTGCTGCTTGATGGATACAACCTCGTTTTCCGCAGTTACTACGGCATGCCTGCGCTGAACCGCTCCGATGGATTCCCCACAAACGCAATCCATGGGTGGATTCGGACCCTGTGGCATTTGCAGGATCGGGAAGAAACCGAGGCGATGATCGCGTTTTTTGATCTTGGTCCATCGATCCGCGAGATCGCATTTGCGGACTACAAACAGAACCGGGGCGAGATGCCAGATGATCTCAGACAGCAGGTTCCCGTGATCAAGGAATTGACGGCACTGATGGGAATCCCGATCGTGGAATCCCAAGGGGTGGAGGCCGATGACCTGATCGCCTCATATGCTGCCCGTCACGCATCGGTTGGCAATCCGGTGGGAATTGTGAGTGCGGATAAGGATCTGGCGCAGTGCCTGAACCCATGGGTGTGCCAGTGGTTGCCGCCGCCAACTGCGAATCCGAAGCTGGGATGGCGGACCCTTGAGGCCTCTGGTGTCGAGGAGAAATTTGGAGTCGGGCCGCAGCAAATCGCGGACTACCTCGCATTAGTCGGGGATACGGCCGACAATATTCCCGGAGTGCCTGGAGTGGGGCCAAAGACTGCCGCCAAATGGCTTCAGGATTATGGGGATTTGGAAGGGGTGATCCGGAAGGCGAACTACCTTACTCCTCCGCGGTTTCAGGTCCTGGTAAGCCGCCATGTGGAGCAGATCCGGCTCAACCGCCAACTCACCGGGTTGAAGACGGATCATGCGATCGATGTTGATCTCGAAAAGGGACCCGATGTGCCCGCGCTTCTGGCGAAACTGGAATCGCTTGAGATGCGCAAGGCTTGTGCGGATGCGCGGCAGCGCTACGGTTGATCTCATCAGGCTTCCCGGAGCCGGACGAGCGGATGCCGGGCGCATTGGGAAGAGAGGGTTAGAAAAATCTCGACTCTTTTCCCAAGAATGGGTGCAAAGGGATCATGCCATTCACAAGCGAGCGCATTGATTTTGAGGGGAAAACGGATGCGGAGATTCTGGCGATCCTGCAGCACTACAAGCTTGCCCTGAAGGTTGAGGAGGCGAAGAAGATCCAGTTTGAGATTCTGAAGCGTCCCCCGTCTGTGGCGGAGATGGTTTTGTGGTCGATTCAGGGTAGCGAGCATTGCTCCTACAAGAGCAGCCGCCCGTTTCTTGGGCTTTTTCCGACAAAGGGTCCGGATGTGATTCTTGGACCCAAGGAGGACTCCGGGATCATCGAGTTGACCAAGGATGCGAAAGGGCACCGGTATGGTGTGGTTCTCAGCCATGAGTCTCACAATCATCCCTCCCAATTGGTTCCTTACGAAGGTGCGGCGACAGGTGTGGGTGGAAATGTGCGTGACGTTTGCTGTATGGGGGCGCGCGTGATCGCCGTCGCTGATGGGTTGCGTTTTGGTGAAATCGACCATGCGAAGGCCCAGTGGATTGCGGATGGGGTGGTCTCGGGTATCGCGGGGTATGGAAACCCGCTGGGAATACCGAATATCGCGGGAGATGCGTATTTCCACAAGGGCTACAACGAAAACTGCCTTGTGACGGTTCTGACACTTGGAATCCTTCGGGAGGATGCGCTCATTCACTCCTATGCTCCGGCGAATGCAGAGGGATACAAGCTGATTCTTGTCGGCAAACCCACGGACAACAGTGGTTTTGGTGGTGCCAGTTTTGCATCGCTCGAGCTCGAGGAAGAGAAGAAGGAGCAAAACAAAGGAGCGGTCCAGGAGCCGAATGCTTTCCTTGAAAGGCACATCCTGAAATCCTCCTACGCACTGTTTGACTGGTTGCACGCGAATGGGCAGATCAACAGGGTTGGCTTTAAGGATCTTGGTGCCGGTGGTATCGCGTGTGCGAGTGTGGAGCTTGCGGATGCAGCAGGATATGGCGCTGACGTCGATCTGGATGCGGTTCACGTGAGCATGCAGGATCTTCCGGATGCGGTGAAGCTATGCTCTGAAACACAGGAGCGTTTCATGTGGGTGGTGCCCGACGACCTGGTGGAGGTGGTGCTCAACCACTACAACAAGACTTTTGATTTCCCGGGAGTTTCCCACGGGGCACGGGCGAGTGTGATTGGGACAATCCGGGGAGATGGCATGTTCCGGGTGACCGCAGGAGGGCATACCATCGTCGAGGCGCGTGCCGAGGACGTGACACGCGGGTTGATCTACAACCGCGAACACCACTACACCCGCAAACCCCTGGAGGCTTCGATGGACTATGCGGAGCCGGAATCCTACGCTGAGATGCTGGAAAAGGTGGTGACTCATCCGGATGTGGCATCGCGTTGGCCGATTTACAAACGCTACGACAAGCAGGTCCAGGGATCTGTCGTGATCCAGCGGGGAGCTGCGGATGCGGGCGTGCTTCAACCTTTCGTCGCGGAAGAATGGCCGGACGAAATCCGCAAGGTCGGGGTGGCGGTTGCAATGACGCAGAACCCGCGCTACTGCCTCCTGGATGCCTACTGGGGATCGGTGTTGGCCGTGATTGAAGGGACTGCGAAGTTGGCATCCGTGGGTGCAACTCCGATTGCTTTGTCAGACTGTCTTTGCTTTGGGAATCCGGAGAAGCCCGGGCAAATGGGTGAGTTTGTTGAGGCTATCCGGGGAATATCAGACGCCTGCCGTGGAATCAGCCTCAAGGATCACCCCGAGCATCCGCTTCCGATCGTTTCGGGGAATGTCTCGCTCTACAATGAGACCCGTGAAGGAAGTATTCCACCCAGTCCGATCATTGGAGCTATCGGGAAGGTGAAGGATGTTTCGCATGTGGTTACCCCGGGCTTCAAAAAGCCGGACAGCTTGCTGTATTTTGTGGGTGAATCCAAGGCTGAGCTTGCTGGAAGCATTTATCATTCGGTGATCCGGCAGTCGTGTGGCTCGCTTCCGAAAGTGGATTTCGCGGAGTGGACCCGAACCCTGCATGCGCTGGTCGACTTGATCGGCGAAGGCGTGGTTTTGTCCTGCAAGGCTAACGGACTTGGAGGACTGGCTGCATGTCTGGCTCAGATGAGCTTCATGGGCGATGCCGGTTGCCGGGTGCGTATGGAGTCCGGTGCCCGTCGTGATCAGGTGCTGTTCTCCGAGCATTTGGGATTTGTGATTGAGGTGTGCCGTGAAAACGCGGCATTCGTTGAGGATCACATGAAGAAGAACCGTGTGACGCTCCGGCGTATTGGGGAGACTGCGCCACAGGGTCAATTCGAGGTTCAGGGTGTGCGCATCACGGACATGAAGGACCTCAAGCGCAAATGGCAGTTCCGACTGCTCGACAACTAAGGATCAGAAAGCTATGGAAGCGACAAATCCGGAAGGGATAACTTACAAGTCAGCGGGCGTCGATATCGATGCCGGGAATGAAACCGTATCGCGTATCAAGTCGCATGTGCGGTCATCGTTTCAACCTGAGGTAATGGCCGACATCGGGAGTTTCGGATCGATGCTGGATCTCGGCATGGTTCTGAAGGGTTACCGAAATCCGATCCTTATTCAGAGCATCGATGGGGTCGGAACCAAAGTAACGATTGGTTGCAAACTGGACCGCTATTTCGGGCTGGGAGTGGACATCGTGAGCCATGCCTGCGATGATATTCTTGTCCATGGTGCCCGCCCGGTGTCGTTTTTGGACTATGTGGCGAGTCAGAAGCTCCGCCCCGAGGTGGTCGAAGAGATCGTGAAAGGAATGGTCTCGGCCTGCCGCGAATGTGGAATGTCTTTGGTTGGTGGTGAGACGGCTGAAATGCCGCCGACTTATCGGGTGGGTGAGATTGACATCGTTGGATGCATCACGGGTGTGGTTGAAAAGGATGAACTGATCACGGGTGCTGCGATCAGGCATG
Source organism: Opitutales bacterium (assembly GCA_033813415.1). GTDB lineage: Bacteria > Verrucomicrobiota > Verrucomicrobiia > Opitutales > JAFGAQ01 > JAFGAQ01. The sequence continues at coordinate 15,539 of JAPXRV010000010.1, forward strand.
GGGATGTCGCTGTCGGTCTGGCTTCCACCGGTTTGCATACCAATGGATACTCGTTGGCGAGAAAGGTACTCCTTGAAGTTGCCGCACTCCCGCTGGACAAGCCCATGGGAGAATTGGGTGGTCTCACGCTTGGGGACGCTCTGCTGGCTTCCCACAAGAACTATTATCCCGCGTTTGCGAAAACGCGTGAGGAAAAAATCCCGCTCAACGGAATGGCCCATATCACCGGTGGCGGGTTTATCGACAATATCCCGCGTGTGCTTCCCGAGGGTTGCAGCGTCCGCATACAGCTCGGTTCATGGCCCGTTTTGCCGGTTTTCGAATTGATCGCTCGTCATGGCCGCATCGTGAGGGACGAATTGTTCCGCACCTTGAATATGGGAATCGGGATGGTTTGGTTTGTGAATCCGTCTCATGCGGATGCGCTGATCCGTACGGTGAATGCCACCGATGGCTTCCATGCCTACCGGATCGGAGAAGTGGTGCCCGGTGACCGGAAAGTGATTTTGGCAGGTTAAGGGGGATCAGTTTAGGAACTATTTTGGGAATCCATTCATGACAGATAATCAGTCAATCATAGCAGTTGTTCAGTTTCCGGGAAGTAACTGCGAAAATGAATCGTTGCTGGCCTTGAGGCGTGTGGGGCTCAAGGGTCGGGAGTTTCTGTGGAACCAGTCGGCCGAAGACCTGAGGGGTTTCGGCGGATATGTGATCGTGGGCGGGTTCTCGTATGAGGACCGTTCGAGGGCAGGCGTTATTGCTGCGCTTGACCCCGTCATGCGTGTGATCATCGAGGAGTCGGGGAAAGGAAAACCGGTTCTTGGAATCTGCAACGGAGCTCAGGTATTGGTTGAGACCGGCTTGGTGCCAGGCTTTGCCTCGCGTCGTCTCGGGATCGCACTGGGGCCGAATCGCATGGAACAGGCTGGGCGGATCGTCGGCGTTGGGTATTTCAATGATGACGGATATCTCAAAACAGGGCTTCCAAAGGGATCAAACGCATTCAATCGTCTGCTTTCTCCGGACGATGTGATCCGGGTTCCCTTCGCGCATGCGGAAGGCCGGTTTCTTTTTGAGACCGGTTTGCTCGACCGCATGGCGCAGGGGCGTCAACTTGCTTTCCGCTATGTGGATGCGAAGGGTGAAATGGTGTCCGAGTATCCGGTGAATCCGAATGGGTCGCAGGGAAATGCGGCGGCTGTGGTCAATGCTGCCGGCAACGTTATGGCGATCATGCCCCATCCGGAGCGTTCTCCTGAGGGTGACCCGATTCTCGCATCCATGGGAGCCTATATGGCGGACGCCCGTTCGGTTCGCTTCGAGCCCAAAGTCATGGAGGACCTGAAGGGTTCGGATCCGGTGGAACTTACCGGGTGGACTCCGGATGCGACACAGGTCCATCTGCCGGTGAAGCTGATCATCACCGATAATACGGCCGTCACCGTAGAGGACGCGCTGTCCCGCGCGGGAATTGAGGCATCGGTGGATCGCTGGGTCCTGTGGAGTCTGGACACCGGTGGACAGCCTTCACAGAAGCTGGTTCCGGCTGTGACGGCGACAGGAGAGCTCCTCAATACGAACAAGGAGTGGATTGATGATTTGTCGGGTTTGAATGCGGGAAGTGATCCATCGGTTCATGTTCTGGTCGTTGAGACCCTCGATGAACCGCTTGGAAGGATGAAGCTTCAAACCTTGAAGCGGCGTTTTCATTTCGACGGACTGACATCGGTTTCCCGCAGGGTGATCTGGAAAATTGTGCTCAAGGATCCGTCTGTCGGAATTGATGCCGTGGTGAAAACCCATATTTTGCACAATCCTGTGATGGACAGGATCAGTCGTCTCGGATGATGCGATTGATTCCGTCTTGATGACCGGATTCCGGCTGAATCAGAAGAACACAAAAAGGAGAGACTTATGGAGGAAGGATTGGAGTTTTGCCTAAAGGGAGTAACCGATGTTCCCAATAAACGGTCAGGGAAGGTTCGTGATATTTGGGAGATCGGGGACAAGCTTGCGATTGCCGCGACTGATCGCCTCAGCGCGTTTGACCGGTTTCTGACGCTGATACCCTACAAGGGAGCGGTGACCAATCTGACCAGTGCGTGGTGGTTTGAAAGAACCCGGCACATCACACCAAACCACCTTTTGAGTGTCCCGGATCCCAATGTTTCAATCGTGCGGAAATGCACTGTGTTTCAGGTTGAGATGGTGGTGCGTGGCTATGTCACCGGATCGACGGACACCTCTCTTTGGACTCATTACAAGAAGGGAGTGCGCAACTATTGCGGAAATGTCATTCCCGATGGGCTGAAGAAGAATGACCGCTTGCCGGAGGCGATCGTAACCCCCACCACGAAATCGGATGAACACGATGAACTCATCACTCCCAAGGAAATCGTGGAACGTGGCCTGATGTCGGCATCGGACTGGGAGGACGTGAAGAATCGGGCGCTGAAGCTTTTTGCCTTCGGACAGCAGCAGGCGAAGGAACATGGGCTCATCTTGGTGGATACCAAGTATGAATTCGGGCGCACTCCAGAGGGCGAAATTCTCTTGATTGATGAAATTCACACACCCGATTCCAGTCGTTACTGGATCGCTTCCAGCTACGAACAGAGGATGGCGGAGGGTAAGGAACCTGAGAACATCGACAAGGAATTTGTGCGCCTGTGGTATCGTGATCACTGTGATCCTTACCGCGATGAGGTGTTGCCTGAGGCCCCCAAGGAACTCCGTCTGGAATTGTCACGCCGGTATGTCAACCTATACGAGCGCATAACCGGACAAGGTTTCCCATATGAAGCCTGCAAGGGTGACCCGAACACCCGAATTCATAGCAATTTGCAAAAAGCGCTTTCATGAGTGATCCGATAAAACATGAGTGCGGGGTGGCGCTGATTCGGCTGATGCAGCCGATGTCCCATTATCTGGACAAGTACCGCAATCCGCTATGGGGTTTTAACAAGCTTTTCCTGTTGATGGAGAAGCAACACAACCGTGGGCAGGACGGTTCAGGCATCGGGTCGGTGAAGCTGAATGTGCAGCCCGGCCTGCCCTACATGTTCCGGGAGCGCAGCATCAAGCCAAACTCCCTAACCCGGATCTTCAAGAAAGCCCTCACTCAATACAACTCGCTGAAGAAAGTCGGTGTGGTTGACGAGAGCCAGCCCGCAACCATCAAGCATCATTTTGACTTTGGCGGGGAGTTGTATATCGGACATCTCCGTTACGGGACTTCCGGTGGATACAGCGAAAGCTCGTGTCATCCCTTTTTCCGGAAGAACAACTGGCCTACCAAGAACCTGATGGTGGCTGGCAATTTCAACATGACCAACACGAGTCAGTTGAATGACCGGCTCATTGCGATGGGACAGCATCCGGTTTTCAATACGGACACTCAGACGATTCTGGAGGAGATCGGATTCGAACTCGATCAGGAGCATGACAGCCTCTATCACAAATATCGTGAGGATCCCGACAAACACGGCTCCGAGATCGCCCATTGGATCAGCCACGATATGGATTTGTCTTCCGTGCTGGAGCGGGCTTCCTGTGAGTGGGACGGTGGATACTCCATCGTTGGCATGACCGGAAACGGAGACTCGTTTGCAATCCGCGATCCGTGGGGTATCCGTCCGATGTTCTTCATCCAGGACGACGAAGTGGTATCCTTTGCGTCGGAACGTGCGCCTCTGATGACGGTGTTTGGGAAGAAGCTGGAGGATGTTCATGAACTGAATCCGGGCGAAGCTTTTGTGATCAAGGCCGATGGCCGTTGTTTCCGCCGGATGATACGTGAGCCCGGTGAGCGCAGGTCTTGTTCATTCGAAAGGATTTATTTTTCCCGCGGGAATGACCACGACATATACCTCGAGCGTAAGGCTCTTGGCGCTGCCTTGGCTGAACAAGTCCGGGATGCGATTGACAACGACTTCGGGCATTCGGTGTTCAGTTTCATTCCGAACACTGCTGAGGTGGCCTACAAGGGCATGATCCAGGAGTTGCGCCGGATCCGCCGTTCACAGGTGAAGTCGGCGATCATGGAGCGCGTCGCGTCCGGAACGGTTACTGAGGAGTTTCTGGATGAGGTGATCATGGATAATTGGCCGCGGTCGGAGAAAGTGGCCAATAAGGACATCAAGCTGCGCACGTTCATCAGTAAGGAATCGAGCCGGCTCGAGCTCGCAACTCACGTTTATGACATCACTTATGGCACCGTGAGGCCCGGGGACAATCTGGTGGTGGTGGATGATTCGATTGTGCGGGGGACGACGCTGCGCCAATCGGTTATCGGCATTCTTGCGAGGCTCCAGCCCAGGAAAATCATCATTGTGTCGACGGCCCCGCAGATCCGCTATCCGGACTGTTACGGGATTGATATGTCACAGATCGAGAAGTTTATCGCTTTCGAAGCAGCGGTATCGCTTCTAAAGGAGAGCGGTGAGGAATGCCTCCTGAAGAGCATATACGAAGAATGCAAGGATCAGGAAAGTCTTCCCAATGAGATGCTCACCAATCGGGTTGGCCGTCTCTACGCCGCGTTCACAGATGATCAGATTTCCCAGCGGATTTCGGATTTGGTGCGTCCCAAAATCGATTATTGGAACGGAGAACTGAAGTTGATATTCCAGAAGGTCAGTGACTTGCGTAAAGCTTTGCCAGAGCATCGTGGGGATTGGTATTTCACAGGCGAGTATCCAACTCCGGGCGGGTATCGTGTGCTGAACAGTGCCTATATCAACTTCTACGAGCAGCGTAAGGGCCGCAGTTACTGACCTTGGAATCCATCCATTGACACCCAGGTGATGAGTAGAAAGATATTGATTGTCGGATCCGGAGCGCGAGAGCATGCCATTGCGGCTGCATTGTCCCGTTCACCCCAGTATCCCATGCTGTATGTGTGGGGCAGCGGAGTGAATCCGGGAATGCGGGACTTGTCTACTGCGACGCGCGTCGGATCTTTGTTGGATGGTCCATCCATTGCTCAATGGGCGAAGGGTTTGGGTGTGGATCTGGCCGTGATTGGCCCCGAGGCTCCGTTGGAAGCGGGTGTGTCTGACGCCCTGTGGGCGGTGGGGATTCCGGTTGTGGGACCCAAAAAGACGCTTGCCCGACTCGAAAGCAGCAAGGCTTTCACCCGCGATTTGCTGATGAATCATGGGATTGCCCACGCTTGTCCAAAATTCCGGCGTTTCGATTCCATGGAAGGAGTGGCTGCGTTTTTGGCTGAACTCGGCGACCTTTACGTGATCAAAGCCGATGGGCTGATGGGCGGCAAGGGAGTGAAGGTGGCTGGTGATCACCTGCAATCGCATCAGGAAGCGTTGGATTGGTGCGAAGAATTGATCGGAGCAGGAGGCGCTTTTGTGATCGAAGAAAAGTTGATCGGCGAGGAGTTTTCGCTGATCAGTTTCTGTGGTGGGCGAACCTTGTGTCACACTCCACCGGTTCAGGATCATAAGCGGGCGTTTGAGGGCGACACCGGTCCGAACACCGGGGGCATGGGTTCTTACAGTGATGCGGACCATAGCTTGCCCTTCCTGAGCAGGTCGGATCTGGAGGAGGCCCGCACGATAAACGAACAGGTGGCGGATGCTCTGCACCGCGAAACTGGAGAATACTACAAGGGGATGCTATACGGCGGCTTCATGGCGACTGCCTCCGGTGTCAAGGTTATCGAGTATAACGCAAGGTTTGGGGATCCGGAGTGTGAGAACCTCCTGACCCTCGTGGAGTCTGATCTGGTAGCGGCCTTCGACGCAGTGATTGATGACGCTTTGGATGCCCGTTCGGTCGTGTTTCGCCGTCAGGCCAGCGTGTGCAAGTATGCTGTGCCGGAAGGGTATCCGGATCGACCGATGAAGGGATTCCCGTTTTCGATCGACCGGGTGCGGAGCGAAGGGCTCTACCTTGGTGCCGTTGACATCAAGGACGGCGTGCTGGTGGGAACCGGATCGAGGACTGTGGCAGTGGTGTCCACTGGCGATACGCTTGCGGAAGCAGAGGCCAAGGCAGAGCATGAGATCTGCAAGATAGAAGGTCCTTTGTTTCATCGGAAGGATGTGGGAACCGATGCTTTGATTGCCCGGAGGGTTGCGCACATGCGCGAGCTAAGGGCTTGAAGCGGAGGATTACGGTCGGATCGGGGAGACTGATTGCCTGATCCCCTTGAAGCGGATCGCGTTTGCATTTTCCGTAGTTGCGTTGGGCGAACTGTGTTTACCTGGACAAACCGTCCGTGTGGTTTTTTCTGTCTGTATCGTGTTCGTGTTTGAACTGCACGTGAGAGTTTGTTCTCATCCGGCAAGTCCGTCCTCCGTTCGGGCGGATCGCATAAATTGGGAGGAGAGCCGAAATGGAAGAGGAAGTCTTTGAGATCAGGGATGCCTGGATCAAGATCCGCGAGTATATTGCGGCTGGCGACGGGTCCGGAATCATATCATGGATGGATACCCTTCCCAGTGGGGAAATTGGTCGTATCCTCTCCCGCTTGAATGAAGATGAGCTGACTTCCGTAATGCAGCTCATCGGCCCAGAAGAGGGTGCCGAGCTGATCAATCAGATCCCTGAAGCGCAGGCCGTAGACATCCTTGAGGATCTGCCGTCTGAAGACGCCGCGGCCATCGTGGATGAGCTGGATAGTGACGAGCAGGCGGACTTGCTCGGTGAACTCGACAGGGAGGACGCGGAGGCGATTCTCTCCGAGCTGGATCCTGAGGATGCATCCGACATCCGCCGGTTGATCGAATACGACTGGAGCACGGCGGGTGGGGTCATGGTAACGGAGTATGTGTCTTTCCGGGAAACCGCCACCACATCACAGGTTCTGGAGCGTCTCCGTTCAAACAAGGAGGTGTACGCGGACTACGAAGTGCAGTACATCTACATTGTCTCCAAGGATGGTCTCCTCAAGGGCGTGCTGAAGTTGCGGGATTTGCTGCTATCGCGCGATCAGCAGCGGGTCGGGGATCTCATGCGGACCGATATCCTCAAGGTCAAGACCGATGCGCCCCTGGGTGAATTGAGGGAGATTTTTGAAGAGCACAACTACATCGGGATTCCGGTTGTTGATGAGGCGGAGAAACTCGTAGGTGTAGTGAGGCGCGCGGCCGTCGAAGAAGCGGTTGGGGAACTGGCCACCGAGGACTTCCTCAAAATGAGCGGTCTAAACGGGGAAGAGGAACTCCGGACTATGCCGGTCTTTCTTCGATCCGGCAGGAGGCTTTCCTGGCTGGTGGTGAGTATGGTTTTGAATGTGGTGTCGGCGAGTGTGATAGCCGTGTATGAGCACATCCTTCAGGATGTAATCGTTTTGGCAATGGTGTTGCCGATTATCGCGAATATGAGCGGGGCCTCTGGAAACCAGGCAATTGCGGTGAGTTTGCGTGAGCTGACCCTCGGGCTTATCAAGCCCTTTGAAGTTATGCGTGTGGTGCTTCAGGAGGTTTGGGTGGGGCTCATCAATGGATCGATCCTGGGATTGGTTCTGGGTCTTATTCTCGGGTTTTGGAAGGGCAATCCTTATCTTGGGCTGGTTGTGGGCGGAGCCATGCTAATAAATAGCGTGATATCGGTTTGTGTGGGTGGAGCGATTCCGATGCTTCTCAAGTGGGTCAAACTGGACCCCGCACTTGCATCCGGCCCCTTGCTGACCACTGTCTCGGACGCATGCGGTTTTTTCATGACGCTTGCCTTTGCGTCGATGATGTTGCCTCACATCCTTTGACCGGACTCCAGATCCTGTTTGAGACCCAAAGGCTGTGCTTGATTCGATCGCATTTGGGTTTCCTTATGTTCCGCTTTTGGAGGGGGGATTTCCTGTTTGTGTTGGACCAGGCTGATGGCGCGGATGCGTTTGGAGTGCTTTCGGTCTGGAGGTAGAAGCAGCATCAGGACACGATTCCCAGGATAGAATGTCCAGTGGTTCATGAGCATGGGTTCGATTTGTCCGTTGATCCGGATTCCGAGTCCGATTGGAACCGGGATTTCGGGATTGGGATCGACAGAGAAGCATTCGGACAATCCCGGAGCGAGTTCGATTTCGTTTCCGGCAAAGGTTCCTTCGAGTTGCCATGGGGTGGCGTTGAGAAAGCGTATTGAGTCAAAGGGCATGCCCTCGGGGGAGTCGTCGGATACAAGGATTTGCGTGCGGTCAGCTGCAGGATTTTCATCCGTCGAACGCGTGAACAGCAGGAGGAATTGCTGTCCTTGTTCGGGTAGCGTGCATTTGGAAACGGGGGTGTAGATGGCATTTCCTTTGTCGTCGAACGACTTCGTATGAAAGACAAGGGTGGAGGATCCCCGGTAGTCATAGTTGCGGGATCGGTTGAGGCGCCTGAACTGGACTATCCGATAGTCTCCCTTTGACGCCTCATACCAGAGATCCTGTTCGTGCAGCCAATCAATCGAATAGACCGAAAACACCGCATGTTTTTGGGGTTCCTCAGGCGTGCTCGAATACGCGCGGGAGGGGAGAACCTCAAAGATGGAGATAGTCAGCAATGCTATGAGGAAATGAATTGGGCGCATCATGGGTTCATGGATCTGGCGGTTGGAGCCATCGGAATGTCACCACGCGGAATCGGCGTCCGAAGCGCTCGTTTTGAGCGGTGAGGTCCGCAGGTGATGTCTCTGGCGGGTCACTTGGATCGTGGTAATCGGGATAACGTTGAACCCAAGCCTCACAAAGTGCCGAAGCCAGCCGGACTCCTGATCGTGGATGGACGGTATCTCCATAGGCCCGGATTCTGAAGGTGTCTCCCCGGGTGGTCATGTGGGCGGCTGTGCCTCGGAGAATGTCGGCAGGACTGAGGAACGCGGGAGCGAGCCTGGATATTCCGTGGTTCAGGTTCGGTAAGGTATCGATGGCGTTTTGGAGGACCGGACTACAAGCGAAGTCCCGGATCGAGTGGAAGGGTCCATGGATCCTGATCCCGTCCACAATTGCTTCCGCCAGAGCCAGAGTGTCACCACATGGGTGTTCCGGATGGCTTTCCGATGGACGGTTGAGCACACGCATGCCTTGGCTCCATGTGGCCTTGGGATCCGCAATACCGCTTCCTTCGTCAAAGAGGGCGGAGTCGCTCAATTGATCATTTAATGAGGGTAGGGCGAACGGGAGTCTGGAAAACGCTGAAGGCATGGATGGCGGGCTGCCCGGATTCGCGAGGTCCAACGATGCGTCTGGCGGAAGGGCTTGGTGTAGGAAAACGGCCCAGGCAAGCGGGTCTGTTGAATTGATATTGAAGGTGCCTCGTATGAACAAGGTGGATGCGCCGTGGGCTCCCGTGATCTTGTCCAGCGATGGGTAGACTCCATCCATACCAGCGATTGGAGTAACATTCGGATTCGTGAGATGCCCGGGACTCACTTGATCATCGGACCATGAAGTTGGATCAGGTTCCCACGTTGACCCTGGGATGGGTTGCCCGCTGAAGAAGTACCGATCGAACACGTCATTCCAGTCTCCGGCATCCGGGTTTCCGATGGCAAAGGGTGGGCTCCCGTGGAGGATGAGGGAAGAAAACACACTCGGACTGATCGGATCGACGACAGGAAGCTCGCTGAGGATTATTTGAGGGCGGTCTGGCGGGTGGTCATTCTCTTCCCCGGGTGTATCCCAGAAGAGCGGATCCAAAGAGGAGAAGACATTCTTTTCCTGCTGAGCCAACACCGGATCGCTTGTGATCGAATAGAGCTCCCGGATCTCCGGGTTACTGAAATCGATTTCGGGATCCTGCGGGTGGATGAGCTTGGATAGTCTGTCGAGACTGTCCGGATCATCGTTGAGTTTGAAATAGTAGGCGAAGCGGTAGTTGTCCCTGGTGTAGGATCCGCTGGTCTCGAGGCAGTATTGTGATCCTGCGAGCTCAAGCTGTATTCGGTCGAAGGGTATGTTTTTGAGCCGCAGCATAACCCCGTGTCGGGCCTTGTAGGATTCGGGTGTCTCGTTAGCCTCGATCTCACCGGCGTAGGGAACAAACTCGATGGTTACAGAGTCTGTTGGGCTGTGACTGCGGACGTAGATGGTGTCGTCAGCAGCTATGGTGCGTGGGATTGTGGAATCGTCTGAATCGGTCCAGATCCAGTTGTTGCTTTTGTCCGCAAGTGTCCGGGCGAGTCCATCTGTTTTGTCGGGTTCAAGAAGCTGGTAGACTGTTCCGGCGTCGATTCCGCGTCTCCATCCTGTTTGGGGCGTCGAGAGCACAGCGAATCGCTGCCACGAATGGATGATTTGATCAGACGGGGTGTTGTAACGGAATCCTTCGGACTCGGGTAAAAAATGGCTGAGGTCACTTTGGAATCGTCCTACTTCAAATGAACTTCCATCCGGCAGGGTGCGTGTGTTCGAGATCTCGATGATCGGGAGTCCATGAACCATGATGATGTAACCCCGGCCTTCCATTCCATCGGATGTGGTGCGGGAGTCAAATGCGAGATCCCACGGGTGTGGATTCAGCAATTCCGATTCCATGTGGTAACGGATCCGGTGGATTCTGTCGCTCTTGCCAACGAAGATCCCGATATAGAGTTTAAACTCTGTGAGAACCGGACCCAATGCTATCAACGGCTCATTTTCCGCGGGTGATTCATCGGCTGATAAACGGCTGACTCCAGGATGGCCGGAGTCAAGGCTGTGCCTGATCTGAAAAGAAGAGGGGGTAGTGGGTGACACTCCGTAGTTCCCGGCCGTCATCCACCATCTCACGCGAGGGGAAATCCGATCGTGGTCAATGAATCCCGTATCTGTCAGATTGATTTTGAGGCCGCCGGATATCGGGTTGACCGGAACGGACAGGGTTCGCACAGTGAGCGAACGCATGGCGGATTCCGGCCAATCGGAAACGGCGGTCGTGATCGGCTGCCATAGCCGGAGTTGTTCAGGCAGCAGCACTTGGTGAAGTTCCTTCATCGACTCCGGGGATTCGAGCCTGTCGGGATTGCTGTGAAGAGCCGGCATTGCCGTTTCAATGCCCGACCGGCGTTTTGTGGTCAGTGCAGTGGTCGTTCTCAGGGGTGCGGGAGTGGAGGTGGGATGATCGGTGTTGTGGGTGTCTGGAATTGTGGCATCGGCTTTGAGGCTTTCGTCAGATGTGAGCCACGCCATGTGCCCGTGGGTGTTGTGATCGGATCCGTCTTGTCGGGTGATCGCAATCTTTGGAACATAAGCTTCCGAGTCTCCTGACTGGAGTAAGGAAACCCATCCTGCGGGATTGTGAGGCATACCCGGATCAGGGTTTTCACCCGATACCAGCCAATGAGGATTGCTGTCGGGCTGGTTGCTTGGGATTACTCCCGTCCAGCTTGCGCCGGTTGCATCCAGATCATAGATGAGTGACGCCGGAATCACGCAGACCCTGTCATTGCCTGCTGTTTCCTGAAGCTGGGCGATCGCCTGCTGCAGGGCATGAATGGCATGCCGTCTTGCGGAGACCTGGGATTGACGCCTTACGCTGAGTGCGTGCTGGGATTGCTCCACAAGCAGAAAAGCGGTCCAGACTGCCCCGGCGCACACCACGACGACCAGCACCGCAAGAATCAATGAACCCCGCATGGATTTCATGCGTCGGTTTTTGCTTTGAAATACGGCGAATGAATGCCGGTGAACATTCATGAAGGGTTGCAACAATTCAGATTCAAATCGTATAACAAGAGGTAAAATTAATGCAATCCGTATGTTTGGTGTGTCTTATTGCATGCCTATGCATCGGGTAGCGCTGATTTTGCCGATTGGGCCGTGATCCGATCGCGGATGTGCAATTCGGATGACTGTTGGATTGACGATTGGCGTCCCTCATCGTTGCATTGGGTGAGGCATGCGCGTATCGATCATCATCTCAGTATACAATTGTCTTCCACTCACTCAGACTTGTCTCGAGACGCTTGAGAGGACGGTTCCGGTCGGATTGGATCATGAATTGGTGTTGGTGGACGACGGGAGTGCGGATGGCAGTCGCGATTTTCTGAAGCAATACGCATCGACAAGGTCCAATTGCAATGTGCTTCTGAACGAGCGAAACCTGGGGTATGCCCGCAGCAACAACCGTGGGGCGGAATTGGCGAATGGGGATGTGTTCCTTTTTCTGAACAACGATACCGCGCTACTTCCAGGCTGGGTTGAGCCGATGCTGGATGGGCTCAACCACAAGAGCCGTCCGGGCATTGTGGGTAATGTGCAGCGCAGGGTGGTGGACGGGGAGATCGATCACGCCGGGGTTTTTATCACTGGCGAGGGGAAGCCCGACCATTTCAGGCAGGATCCCGCGACGGCATTTCCGGGACAGGACTACAAGGAGTTTTTTGCAGCAACCGGTGCCTGCCTGTTAATGCCTGCGAAGGTGTTCAGGGATCTTAAGGGCTTTGATCCGGTTTTTCGCAATGGTGGGGAGGATATGGATCTGAACTTCCGTGTAAAGAGGCTGGGCCATGGTGTGTTGATCGCAAACCGGAGCATGATCATGCACCATGTGAGCGCATCGCCCGGCCGGAATGATCATCATGAGCGAAATACCTGCATCCTGTTTTCCAGGTGGAGGGATCTGTTGCTGAACGAAGGTGCGCGCCAATGGAGCCTCGACTACCTTGAATCGCACCGTTCGTCGTCCGGGGTGTTGAACGATCCCGTCTACCGTCAAGCCCGGCTTATGAAAGCCGGTTGGCGGTCAAAACCACCGGCTGAGGCCATACGGGCAGTCAATGCACGTATGGCGGAGCAAGAGCGGGTGTGGGCCGAAATGTTTCCAGGAGGTCCCGAAAACTACTGATCACCAGTTCCACCAGCCGGTGTCACATGTGACGGAGAGGGGACGGGTGTAGTCGTCGATTGACGATAGCCTCCATTCCCAACTGCGGCGGGGGTTGCCAAGATAGGCCCCGGCTGTTGGTGTTCCGGCCTTCATGGTGTAGGCCAGGAGGTTTCCATCGTTGTCGATGAGGATCACGTCGTCGATTTTGTCCATGTCGACATCGGCAATCCCGACCGGAATAAAGTCACTGCTTGCCAGAGCGGTGGTGCCCCATCCAAACTTGGCCTTCGGGTTTCCGATGTGTTGGGCATTCTCAAGACGGCCGTTGGAGGCGCTAAGCATGAACTGCTCTCCAGCCGAATCGACCATCAGCAGACTGCGACGTCCGTTACCACGGAAATCTCCTGAACCGATGCATTTGATGGAAGCGTTGGGATCGGCACGCAGCCCGTTGAGTCCATATTGAGCGGCATTTCCAAGATCGACTTTGGAAGTGAAGCCCGATGCGCCAATCAAGCCGGCCATGAGGTTTCCTTCGCGGTCGACGATGACGATATCCTCGTTTCCGGAGCTGTCGATTGGAATGGTGCCGAGCACTTGGTACCAAGACTGTTTGACGGTGCCGATTGGCACTCCGTAAGCGGCGTTGATGTTTCCGATGATTTGTGAGCCGGCGATTCCTTTGGCGTCGAGCATCACCACCTTGAAATCTCCGGTATCCGAATTCGTCACCCACAGGTCCCGATATCCGTCCCGATTGAAGTCAGAGAATGCTACCGGGCGATCCGCAGCGTTCGGATCCGCATAGAGCTCCCACCCGAAGCGGGAGGCAGGGTTCCCAACATAGCGGAAGCTCTGAACTTTTCCATGGGTGATCCTGATTTCAATGATTTCGCCGGTCTGGTCCACCACGTGGAAAGTATTTTTGCTGTTGGATAGTGGTCTGGATTCAAAGCGTGACAGGTTCCATTCAGCCGAGGGTGTGTTGCGGTCTGTTCCCAGAAGTGCGAGCCCGGATGCATCCCTCGACAAGTATGCTCCATTTGCCATGTTCACGAAGAGCACCCCTCCGCCTGCCGCGTGTCCGGAGAATGCTTCGATTCTCCAATACTGGGACGCAGATCCGTCGAAAGGCGCCAATGTGACGGCTCCGCCGGTTTGCGTCAGGGTGAGGTTGGACGAGCGGCTGTTGAGAACGAAATAGGCTTGGCCGTCACCAAAGTTACGATTGCTTTGGGTGATGTTCCATCGTTCCTGAATCAGAGTGTTTCTCATGTCCCTGTCATCTGCAAGATGAGCGATTCCTCTTTCGGATTCCGCATTCAGCTTGTGGTTGGGAACGTCACTGCGGAAGATTTCGAATTCACCGGTAATGTAGCCATTCGATTTGGGGCGGAGAGCACCCCACAAATCAGCCGTGACAAATCCGGCCTGAATGGCAGATGCGGCTCCGAGCTGGGTGCATGTGGGGTCAAGAACGAGTGGCGCCGAAAGTCCCGCGATCAGGTTCGGATCGAGTGTCAGGTTCAGTGAATTGTTCAACACGACCGGGTCCTTGAACCCGGCGATGACGATCCCGATCGCAGAGACAAGTGGCATCGAGGGTAGTCCCACCCGGTTCGATACGACCTGAGAACCGCGTCCATACATGGGCAAGCCCCAAAGGTGGACGCCCACAGAAATCCCCACGTTGGCATAGGCATACTTGCTGGACCGTATGGTGTTGTCCGAGACAAGTGTGTTCGAGAAATCGCACGTGATGCTTTCGTCCAACGCGTTCCGGCAGTCAACTTTCGGAGCACCGCAATCCAGAGGTGAGCTGGTGCAGAGACATTCGGATCCCGCATTGTGGTCCAGCGTGATTCCGCCCCACCCATTATTGCCTGCGAAGAAGATGTCATTTCCGACGATTTGGGAGTTCTGGCGGCTGGGCATCCAAGGGTTGAAAACGACAATACCAACGTCTGACGGATCAACGATGGCGTTTTCGGTGATATGCGCGTCGGAGGCTGTGGAGCTGATTCCATCGGTGAAAAAGGATTCCACCAGGTCCCGATTGGCGCTGTAGCAGGTGATGATGTTGCGGGTGATGCGGGCTGCTCCAGGAGCCCACGCGCCGTCTGATCCACGCGTCAGAATATTGGTCCATCCGGAACTGTCCGAAATTTTGCATGCGATGATCTCCGTCGGGGTGTCTCCGGAAGGAGAGGAAACCAACACAATGTTCACTGCATTCGTGTTGCGGGCTGAGGAGCTCGCATTTGCAACCAGCAGAGAAGGGTCGTCGGTGCGGAGTTGACTGCGGCGACCATCCACCCAAACGCCCACAAGGCGGGATCCGGGTTGCAGCCTCACGAGCTCGCCGTCAAATACGTTGGCCCTTACGATCCTTGCCATCTTGGCATACTGATTCGGTTTCTGGAAGAGCTTGGAGGCGCTGGTTGAATCAAAAGTGGCGAGCGTGACGTTAGCCGGGACTTCCAATGTGCCATCCAGTTCGATCAGCGCACCCTGGGCGAGATAGAAGGTTCCGCCTGCCGGTGTTTGGTTCAATGCAGCCTGGAGGTCGGCGAGGTAGCCGTTTCCCTGGCCTGTGCTTCCGAGAGATGGCCGATGGGATGGACGGTTCGCAAAGTAGCCGTGCCCATTGGGTCTGGCGATCATGCCATTCACGCGATCCTTGAACTCCTGAGAACGGACAAGATCCTTCACAATTCCCGAAAGGTTCCCTCCGCTGCGTTCCACTTGTGCCGATAGCAGGCGCATTTCCTCGGTTGAAGGTTCCCTCAACAACAGGGATCGATACAGCACGTAAGATGTTTCAACGCTGGAATACTTCAGGTTTCGCCATTCCTGAGACCCGAAGAATGCGATAGCAACTCCTTCTGCGGATGGAATCTCGAAATTCTCAGTGGCGAATCCTTTTTCGTATCGGTTCCATTCTTCGGCACTTGGAAGTCGTCCGAGGATTTCCGTGTGCAACTGCGAAAGGTATTGGGGTGGGGATGCATGAAGGCCGCTCACCGTCAGGAGTGCGGCCAGGAAGGGTATAGCTGAATACTTCATATCGGGGAAAGAAAATGGGACAATATGGGTGTCCCAATCGTCGAACATTCATCACGGAAGCTGCTGTCTGTCAAGAGCCTCTGAGAAAATGCCGATTTTTTACATTATCGCGGTCGTCTGCAATACGGGATTTTGCCAGTATTGTAATCAGAAATCTGACGATCGGATCCGTTTGGATACCGGCACGAACGGGATTTTCTTGAGCTGCAACTGCGGTTCGAGGGCTCATGCGATCCAGTCGCCGCGGCCGAATTCGCACCGGCGGTGCGCTTCCATGAGATCCTCAATGGTGTGAATGTCAGGCTCCAACACACCGGGATCCGGAAATTGCTCGGCGCGGATGTCCCACGGATCGCCATAGTCATTCAGGCATTCCCGGGTTTGCGCCCAGACGGCGAATGGGACCGAGAGTGCCTCTCCCCGGGAGTTGGTGGATGCGATTTCCACGGCTCTGCGGATGACCGATACATCGCACAGGGGGAAGTTGATGTTGTAGTTGACGTGGATGTCTCCGTAGCATTCCTCCATGATGTGCCGGAAAACCGGAACCGATGGCACCTTGTCTCCGGCCAGCGCTTCTGGTCTTTTCAGAATCCGGACTCCAAGATCCGATACCTGCCTCGCAATAAGATCGCTTTCGGTCGAAAGAACGACTTCGTCAACGATTTCACTGCTTAGCAGCTTGAGCACTCCCATTCTCACGAGGGGAACCCCACAGAAGGGGAGTAGATTCTTGTAGGGCAGTCGTTTGCTGCCCAGTCGGGCGATTACGGATCCGATGACTCTCATTGAGATGAGGATGTCGCTACCAGGTAAGAGGGCAAATTGAATTCGAAAAATTGAAGATTTCAGTGTTTTGGGTTGCAATTGTTAGCAGAGCGTGCGATTTAACGCTAAATTCTTTTCAACCCCCTTATTCCGCTATTCATCATGTTCAATGCAATACAAAGAATCACCCGTTTACTATCAATCCCCACAGCTCTTGTCGCATCGGGCGCCTGTCTTATTGCCCAGGACGCTCCTGTCCCGATGAACATCAACCATGGCGATATTTCCGGCGCAGTGGTAAAACCGGCCGCGCCGGAGTGGGTTCATAATGCGGTGTTCTATCAGATCTATCCCCAGATATTCTATGACACCAACGGCGATGGGATCGGTGATCTCGAAGGGATTATCCGTAAATTGGACTATGTCAAAAGCCTCGGTGTGGACGGAATCTGGATCAACCCGTTTTTTGAATCGCCCTTCAACGATGCGGGATACGACATCTCCGATTACTACAAGGTGGCTCCGCGCTACGGATCCAACGAGGATGCGCGCCGTTTATTTCAGGAGGCGGAAAAGCGGGGATTGCGCATCCTGTTCGATTTTGTTCCGAGCTATACCTCGATCGAGCATCCCTGGTTCAAGGAGTCCGCAAAACAGGAACCCAACCGGTATTCGAACTGGTATATCTGGAATGATAACACGTGGATGAATCCTCCCGCGGCCTTCGCGGATGCCTTTGTCAAGGGATACAGCCGGCGCAATGGTCAGTTCATGCGAAACTTTTATTGGAGCCAACCCGCCCTGAATTTTGGTTTCGCCAACCCCGAAGAGTCATGGATGCTCCCGGTGGATCATCCGGATGTGTTGGCGGTGCGCGAGGAGCTCAAGAAGGTGGTGCGATTCTGGATGGACATGGGCGCCCACGGGTTCCGGGCCGATATGGCAGGGGCACTGGTGAAGAACGCCAACATCACCGGAAACGATCAGTTTTTCAATACGCGGGACAATCACACGCTCGGTTTCTGGAGGGAGATCCGCCAGATGTTCGACAAGGAATACCCCGACGCATTCATGGTCTCCGAGTGGTCCGGACCGGAGGATGCGCTCAATGGTGCCTTCCATGCTGACTTTTTCCATTGGTTCCCGGGTTACAACGATCTGACCCAGAAGGAAAGCTGGCGGATACTCAATGGCCATTCCGAGGGGCACAGTTTCTTCGACAAGGAGGGCAAAGGCAACATCACTGCCTTTCTGGTATCCTACATGGACCAGTACAACAAGACTCGTGATAAGGGATACATTTCGATTCCCATGGGCAATCATGACAACGCCCGCATCAACGTGGACCGCACTCCCAAGGAGCTCGCCATGATCATGGCATTCGGGATGACCATGCCAGGCTTGCCCTTCATTTGGAATGGAAACGAAATCGGGATGCGCCAGCTCTACGATCTCCCACATGTGGAGGGCGCCTACAAGCCGCGTGCCGGCAATCGCACCCCCATGCAGTGGGCTCCGGAAAAGAATCTTGGATTTTCCGAAGCGGATCCGTCCAAGCTCTATCTTCCGGTTGATCCTGCTCCGGATGCACCAACGGTGGCAGCTCAGGAGTCCGACCCGGACTCGTTGCTCAACAACGTGCGCCGCTTGATTACCTTGAAAAAATCTGAACCGGCACTGTCCGCTTATGCCGAGTTTGTTCCGGTTTATGCTAAGCCGAACGGTTACCCGTTTGTCTATGCCCGGGCCTCGGGCGATGACATCGTGCTCTGCGTGTTCAATCCGGCGGAACGAGAGGAACGCGCGGAATTCACCCTGAATGTTTCCGTCAAGGGCATGCACCTACTCGCTGGCGATAAGCTCAAGTATCAGGTCGATGGAAAGTCGATATCCATGGATACGGCTCCGGTTTCCTATGCCATCTACAAACTGGAGCTTCAGGAGCCGCGTTAACAGATAGTTTTTTAGATGCGGATCCCCTCTTCCTTTGGGGTTGAAGGGAGAGGGGATTCCTGCGCTCCGGATTTCTGCGAGAGTCCGGAGCTTTCTATTTTATGGACAGGATGACCGGGATTGGGTTTGGCCGAGACGGGTTCCGGAGGCGATCGCTTCAGCCATTCGACGAAGCTCATGACCAAGCCCGTCTTCTTCTTCAAAGTAGGGGGAGAAAAGGTTAGCCACAAAAGATCACATAGAACACATAGAGTATGACGGGAAGATGAATTGGCTGGAAGAAGAGGGCGGCTCACCGGGACGGTTCGCCCTACCTTGGTGCGGGATCCGGTGCACGCGCGGGAAGAAGGAACAAGGGCGAGAGCAGGGATGCTTCCGCTGCTATGGGATGGCTGTTGCCCCGGAGGCTGCGGCTTCAGTCATTCGACGAAGCTCATGACCAAGGCCCGTAGCCCACTACCATGGGAATGGCCTGTTGCGGGTAGGGATGAGCGTCCCCGCTCATCCGCGTGGGGGATGGGGCTTGCTGGTGCATGGGGCAATAGAGGATGGCTGAAGCCACCCCCTCCGGAAGAGGGTTTGATGTAGGAAATGATACGTTTTGACATGGGTGGAAGAGGAGGCGGCTCACCGGGGACGGTTCGCCCTACCTTTCGGGATGGTCCGTTGCGGGTAGGGATGAGCGTCCCCGCTCATCCGCCATGCGTATGGCCGTCCCGGAAGTTCATAAGCCGCCAATGCTTGAGATGGAGTGGGACCCGTGGGGCTGTTTGAGCTAACCATCAATCTGTCCCGGAAACCCGATGGGCTTTCTATTTGTAAACCGATTTCCTGTGTCCCACCTTCACGATGAGCACAACCAGCTTCCTTTCGTGGATTTCGTATACGATTCGGTATACTCCCACACGGATCCTGAACAATGCTTCGTTTACCAATTTCTTTGATCCTTGAGGGTTTTGATCGTATTGGAGCTGATCAATCGCTTCGAGGATTCGAGGAACATCGGATCTGTTGATTCTCTTTAGATCTTTCTTTACCGAAGGCGCAAACTCGAGGTCAAATCGTGCCATCTTCTTTCAGTTGTTGAAGAAATTCTGCGTAGCCAATCGTTTTCTCATTTCTTCTTTCCTTCCAATCGGCGATGTCTTCAAGATCCTCGGACAACAATACAGACAACGCATCATTGACCAGATCTGACATGGATAGCCGGGTTTCGGCAGCCTTCAGGCGCAACGCCTGATGGATCGAATCATTTAAATACAGTGTCGCTTTACTCATGGGAACACCTTGCCATTAAAGCGTCAAAGCGTCAAGAAGTCAGTTCTCTTCTTTGAAAGAGTTGGGCCATGCACCGAGTGGAGCCCTTCGTAGTCCCGTATGTTTTCAATGCTCCAAACCTTTTGGCGAGGCCTTAAGGCCGGGGCCATCGTGGTGGCTGAAGCCCATTCGACGAAGCTCATGATCAAAGCCCGTAGCCCACTACCATGGGATGCCTGTTTCAGGTAGGGATGAGCGTCCCCGCTCATCCGCGTGGGTCACGGGGCTTGCTGTTGGCGTCTGGGGTAATTGAGGATGGCTGGAAGATAGGCGGCTCACCGGGGACGGTTCGCCCTACCTTGGTGCGGGATCTGGTGCACGCGCGGGAAGAAGGGAACAAGGGCGAGAGCAGGGATGCTCCCGCTGCTATGGGTTGGCTGTTGCCCCGGAGGCTGCGGCTTCAGTCATTCGACGAAGCTCATGATCAAAGCCCGTAGCCCACTACCTTGGATACGGGTCTGTTGCGGGTAGGGATGAGCGTCCCCGCTCATCCGCCGTGGGTCCTGGGGCTTGCTTGCGTCTGGGCAATAGAGGATGGCTGAAGCCACCCCCTCCGGAAAAGAGCGTTGATTTCTAGTCCGGGGCAGCAGGTATCAAGAAGATTATTAACCACAGAGCACACAAAGACCACAAAGCTTGGAGGTGAGTGATGGTAGTTCCCTCTTCGTGGACCTTCGTTTCTTCGTGGTGAATAGAGCTCTTGGTTTATCTTTACCGCAAAGGCGGCTCACCGGGGACGGTTCGCCCTACCATGGATACGGCAAGAACACCTCCTCCGGACACTGATTCGGATGCTCGAGCAGGATGTGAGGTATAGATTTCTCTTTTATAACTCACATTATCGTGCTATTGTGAGTTATAAAAATCAATTCTATGCCTCATGAAGTGGAACTGGCAGCACAGGGATTGGCCTCATTTTCGATGTAGGGCAGAGGAACTAGGGCAATACGAGAAGCTTTTTTGGGAGAAAGCCGGCGTTTCCTTTGGTGCGCTCAAATACTTCGATGCGGAACAGAAGACGAGTCTGATTGTTGATATGATGGAGGTCGAGGCGTTTCGTTCTTCTGAGATAGAAGGGGAGATATTGAATCGCGAGTCATTGCAGTCTTCGATTCGCGCACACTTTGGACTCAAGACCGGCATCAAGCGGGTGCCTCCTGCTGAGCGTGGCATGGCCGAAATGATGGTCTCTGTTTACCAGACTTGGGATGAGCCGTTGACCCATGAGATGCTGTATTCATGGCATAAAATGGTTGTGAATGGTCGTCATGATCTCGATACCGTAGGAGCTTACCGAACCCATGATGGGACAATGGAAATCGTATCAGGCCCGATCCATGCGCCCAAGATCCATTTTGAAGCTCCCCCATCAGCAAAGGTGCCCGGGGAGATGAATGATTACGTAACATGGTTCAATGGTTTCCGGGGCGACGAACATGGGAATCCGTTGATTCGCGCTGGATTGGCTCATCTGTATTTTGAAAGCATCCATCCATTCGAAGACGGAAACGGTCGAATTGGGCGGGCCATTGCTGAGAAGGCGTTGTCGCAGAGCATCGGTAGGCCCACTTTGATTGCGGTTGCCAATACCATAGGAAGCCGGAAAAAAGACTACTACGATGCGCTTCAGAGAGGGAGTTATGGCATGGATGCCACCGAATGGCTGCACTACTTTGCACAGACCGTTCTGGCAGCGCAGGATTACACTCAGGCGATGATCGACTTCCTGATCAGGAAAGGAAAGTTCTTTCTCCGGTATGCGGATCGGATAAACCCGCGGCAGGAAAAGGTATTGCACAAGATGTTTTCGGCAGGGATGGAAGGGTTTAAGGGCGGTTTGAGTGCCGATAACTATATACGAATGACCAAGACTTCGAGGGCAACGGCCACCCGTGACCTGAATGCCTTGGTGGAGATGGGAGCTCTTACAAAAACAGGAGTGTTGCGGCACTCAAGGTATTGGCTGAAGTTGCCACAATCCGGTTGATGACAATCGGCTTGTGCCGTGATGATAATGGAATCGGAAATGACTGAAAGGAACCCGAAGCGGGCGCGGGCAGGGATGCTCCCGCTTCGCGGGGGAGAATCTTAGCCACAAAAGATCACATAGAACTCATAGAGTCTCACGTGGAGATGAATTGGAAGAAGAGGCGGCTCGCCGGGACGGTTCGCCCTACCTTTTGGGAATCGCCTGTTGTGGGTAGGGATGAGCGTTCCCGCCCATCCGCCTGGGCGCATCAACGGTTGGTGGTGCATGGGCAATAGAGGATGGCTGAAGCCACCCCCTCCGGAAGAGGGCTTTTGGAAATAGATGATACGTTCGGGCGTGGGACGGAGAGCGGCTCACCGGGGACGGTTCGCCCTACCTTAGGGGGAGAAAAGGTTAGCCACAAAAGATCACATAGAACACATAGAGCACGATAGGGAGATGAATTGGCTGGAAGAGGCGGCTCACCGGGACGGTTCGTCCTACCTTGGGTGCGGGGGATGTCTGTTGACCTCTTCAAAGTAGGGGGAGCTGATGCTCGCCATATTCGTGGTTTATGGATTGGAACAAGGGCGCGAGCAGGGATGCTCCCGCTACTTTGAGGGGTGTCCCCAGCGCGTGGGATTGGATGGGTTCCGGAGGCGATGGCTTCAGCCGTCGCCTTTGGGACGTTTGGGTTTGAAGACATGCGTCCCTCATGGCGTCGTTCTTCGATTAAGGCGGATATCGGACCTTCCGGTAGGGTAAAACCCCATTTCGTGAGGGGGATAATGGGTGTAGATTATCCAATGAACCATGTGCATCGGGTCAGCGGAGCAATCAACAATCCAAGCCTATGCTCATCCAATCAGGAGAATCAGATGAAAAAAACAGTAACAACCCAAGGGAAGCGCACCCTTATTCTAGGAGTCACAGCATGTTTCGCGGCCATTCCCGTGCTTTATTTGACAACGGGATGTGAATCCACCAAGCCGTCGAATCGATACCAGTCGAGCTACGATTCCTCGCGAACCAATGAGTTGGTTGGCCCGGCCGGTGCTCAGGGGCCATCGGGCCCCGCAGGCATTCAAGGCGAAACGGGAGCGAGAGGAGCTCCGGGAGCAGGTATCGTAGGTGCAACCGGCGACCGTGGCAAAACGGGCCCAACAGGACAGCAAGGGTATACCGGACAACGTGGGCCTGCAGGTAGCGTGGTAGTCGGTAAACAGGGCGCAACAGGGATCGCAGGTCCGGCTGGTGCCCGGGGTGAACGGGGCGAAACGGGGGAAACGGGCTCCAGCACTATTGGGATGACGGGGGCACGCGGTCCGACCGGAGCGGCAGGGGATCGCGGCCTGCAAGGTGAAACCGGCATACGCGGTGACACCCTTACTGGGCCAACAGGTGCAACCGGAATTGTTGGCGATGCGGGTCTGCAAGGGATCGCGGGAAAAAGCGGAGTTCAGGGAGCCAGAGTGACTGGACCAACTGGAGTCGCTGGAGCGGTTGGGGAACAAGGCGAACAGGGACAACGCGGTGATGCCGGGATCTCAGGGACGGCAGGAGTCGTGGAGAGATGGACCACCTATCGGGATTTCTGGTTCGATTACAATAGTTCTGATCTAAACAGTGACGCGAGACTCATGGTTACGGGTATCGTCAGCTACCTTAAGAACAATCCGTCATTGGAAATCGGTCTCGATGGAACCTCTAACCCGAATAGCTCCAATCCTCAGAACAGGGCTATGGCGACCCGAAGGATCGAGGCCATTCGCCTGGCCCTGAAAAACGCAGGTATTCAGGACAGTCGCATTCAGGTCGGAGCATTCGGCGACCCGATGCAATCACGTGACAGGCGAGTCGAAGTATTGCTTCGAACGATTCCATCTGTGGACAACACAGGAAAGACCGCTTCCAGCACCATCAACCAATAACCAACCGGGCCAACCTATGATGTGGCGGGCATTTGCTTTCCCGACATTTCATAACGTGTTGGCCGGCATCCAACCATGAACAATAAACAGAAAAACACCATGTTATACACCGTTGCAGTCGTACTTATCGTATTGTGGGTTCTTGGACTCGTGTCCGGAACCGCAATTGGGTCCTTCATTCACGTGTTGCTCGCTATTGCGGTCATCATGATCCTTGTGAGCTTCATTTCCGGTCGCAGGACAGGCCTGTAAACCGGTCGGTCCGGCTTTCGCCGGAAAGTGTTAGGGAAACAAAGGGGAAGTGTCGGAACTCCGGCCTTTCCCCTCGACTGTTTTCTTCCGATGCATTCAGCCAGTCCTCAACGCGAGTGGAGGCCACTGGTTGGTTTATACTTGTTCCCCCTTCCCGCCTGCGTAAATGAAGATAATCCTCTGAAGTCACGTCGATCCCCCAGCGGTTTGACATAGAACTCTCTGGATAATAGATTCAAAGAGAACCGACCCAATGCCGGGCAATCGCGTTGAACGATCCTACCTTATGAAAGCCGCACTCCTGAAATTCTCCGACCGCTACCAATCGGAATTGTGCAAGCTATTGGATGAATCGCATCCAGCAAAAGCTTCGACTATTCAGTCTTTGGTCGCCGAAGCGTTGTCTTCCGGGCTCCGGACGAGAGGATTCACTCGGCTGCATGAGCGAGCGCTGGCTGCAGCAATTCCATTTGATTGTTCTTCCGACAAACAGAAGAATTTGATCGCAAAAGCCGGAGCTTTTTTCGCGCGGATCGTTACACAGTACGCGAACGGACCTCCCGGCATCCCGAAAGCGGCCAGTGATATTCGTATTCTAGAAATGATGAGCCGGAGAAATGGAGAACTGGCTCAGTCCAACCGGGCTCTCCAATGCGCGATAAAAGACCTTCAATCCATTGATAGAAAACGGATTAGGGAGTATCAGCGTAGGAAAAATCCGACCGAGTCGGAAATCCACAGGATCCAGTTGCGCAACCTTTCCCGGCAGATCCTGCTCACCCAGGAAGAAGAGCGCAAACGTATCAGCAGGGAACTGCATGATGTGATCGCACAGGCCTTGGTCGCGGTGAATATCCACCTAGCGGCATTAAAAAAAGAGGCCCACCTCAACGTCAGCAGTCTCAACCAAAGCATCGGGACCACCCAGCGTCTGGTTGCACGATCCGCACGCATTGTCCACCAATTTGCCCGTGAATTGAGGCCCATGGCACTGGACGATCTTGGCTTGGCTCCTGCAATTGAATCTTACATCAACCAATTTCAGAAGCGCACCGGTATCAAAGTCGATCTGCAAGTGCTGGTCACCTTGGATGTTCTCGACAGTGTGCGGAGAACCGTTCTTTTCCGCGTGGTTCAGGAAGCCCTCACAAATGTGGATCGGCATGCCGAAGCATCCCACGTCGAAGTCATCCTGTCCTGTGATGATGATCTCTTTACGGTCAGGATCAAAGACAACGGCCGATCCTTTCGGGTCGAATCCCAACTTCAGGCAAAAGGTAGCAGCAAGCGGCTTGGTTTGTTGGGCATGCGCGAACGGGTTGAGATGGTCGGGGGTATCTTTCACATTGAATCAACCCGGGGAATCGGGACTATTATTGAGGCGATCATACCCCTGAAAGCTCATTATTCTTTGTCGAAGCAAGAGGGTATAGCGGACAATAGATGAAGTTTCAGATTACGATGAAAACCATTTCCATTCTACTCGCGGATGATCACAAAATTGTGCGTCAGGGTTTTACCAAACTGCTGAGTCTGGAGCCCGATTTCGAAGTCGTTGGAGAGGCCTCCAACGGTCGCACCGCGATTGAACTTGCGATCAAGCTGAATCCCGATGTAGTCCTCATGGATATCGCGATGCCCGACTTGAATGGACTCGAAGCCACTTCGCTGCTGCTAGAATCGCTTCCCGAATCAAAGATCGTGATTCTAACCGCCCATTGCGAGGATGCCTACATCACCAAAGCGATCGACTGTGGGGTGAGGGGATTTCTGCGAAAACAGAGTTCAGCATCCGAGGTGTGCAAAGCCATTCGGGCCGTTCATCTTGGGAAATATCACTTCAGCCCTTCAGTGGCCCGCCACTTGGAACGCATCAAACCTGCCACTCCTTTTCCCAACAAAAGTCCACTTGGCAAGATTGCCCAATTGTCATCCCGCGAGCGCCAGGTGTTGCAGCTCATCGCCGAAGGCAGCGCCAACAAGGAAACGGCCTGCGATCTTGGCATCAGCATAAAAACAGTGGAAAAGCACCGGGCGAGTATCATGCGCAAACTGGACATTCACGAGACCGCCGGGCTAACCCGCTACGCTATCAGCAACGGTCTGATTGAGAACCCGCTGCAACCTACTACCGTCTGAGATTTTCCTCTCCGGATCGGGAAAAGGGCGGGCGGGGTGGCTCGGCTGATATTAGCCTTCACTTGGCTCTGATTTCATGAATCTCCTGTCCTATCTCCAATAGCAACTGGAGCGTTCGGATAAGATGCTCGGTCGTGGATACGCTTACTTGTTGAGCGGAAGGATCCGAACCGGTATGGGAGGAGATCTTCCTTCCGATCCAAGCTCCCGCCGATGAAGCGAGCGTCCCGTAGGCACGGGCTTGCCCCATCATCGCATGACAGCCGATTGACACGGTCTTAAACTGTTGGACCAATAGTGCCCGGTTGAGTTCGCTCTCAGACAGGAGCAATTGTTTTCTGGATTGGAGTCGGTTCATGATAACACGGATTCGATGTGGAGCCTGTCTTTGTGGAGCTGATCCAGGGTGGAAGGCAGGGCTTGCCACTCATTGAGAACCGCATTGAGCCGAAGAAATAGAAATATCCCGATCGACCCATAGAGAACGGATAGCCCCATGAGTATGCCCCAAGGAGAAACGGGCCAAAATAGAATAACCAGTGTAGCTGTGATTGCGACGCCGGTAAGCATACCAAAGCAGGCCACTACCAGTGCCAACAGAAAGGCGCGCAAGAGGCTCTTGCGCTCCTCCTGCACTTCCACTGCCAACAGCTCAACGCGGTTTTCACCGATTGTGAGCAAGCGTTGCCCAATGGCTTGAAACATGCCCACTAGCTTGTTGATGCTGACGGTGACATCTGACATTGCGGTATGTTTTCTGTTGGACGGTTTTAGGACGCGTGTTTTCTGGACATTGAGAAGGACAGGATCACTCCGGCTATCGCCCCGATTGCGGCTGCGATTCCAATCGCTCCGTAGGGATGCTCATGCACCGCTTTGTTTGCGATTTTTGCGCCGTTTATGGCCTTTTCTTTTACCCCTTCCATCATCGATTCTCCGCTTTTCAAGGCAGCTCCGAGACGCTTGCGGGCTTCCGCAATCTCATCTCCCGCTACGTCTGCTGTGGCGGCCATGAGGGTTCGTGCGTTATCGGCAAGGGTACTAACATCGTCACCCGATTTGTTTGTTTCTTTATGCATGGTTTGTGTGTCTTTCATTTGTTTCCTATTCGTGTTCGAAAGCCGATAACTGCCAGACGGTTCGTTTCGCAGCTTCGCGTTCAAAATGGGTTGGATTGGGCAACGTCCTGTTGCTCTCCTTCAATATAGTCCAGATGTGTCGATTCCGAAATGGAGTGAAACCCTACCCGGACTTCGCACCGGCAGACGTTAATGCTTCTGATAGCTGGTGGTGCGCTGAAACAGCCGATTGTCGGCTACCGGCAACTCGCGTTATTCGCCTGCAAGCGGGTGTGAGCAAGATGTCGGGGGTTCCCGTGCAACCGTCGCTTGTGGATTCTCAGGAAAAGCAGATCACTTCATCCTGGCGCGGTCTGGCAACCTCGATGCGCTCGCTTATCTGATCGGAATCTGCTTGTTGGTTGCGGGCATTCCGCAATATCGGCTCGGGAGGTGGCAGCGTCCGTTTTTCTTCATCCAAAAGTTCGAAGAGATAGGGTGCCGCACGTTCGTTCCTGAACAGTCCGGCCCATCGGTATAGCTTGAAGTAGACGGTCATTTTGTAATTTTTTATGCGCGCAATCGTTGTCATCATCGCGGCTTCGCGATCGGGAATTTGACTTTCAAACAGACCTTGGCCTCTGGAATGGTCTCTAATCAAACCGGCGACTGGATCGCACCTCAAGCGTCTAGGGGGTTCCAAAAAGGATGCAAACACGTATTCAATCACAGATACGTGGCCCTCTGTCTCGCGGAGCAAGGTTTTCAGCCGCATGTTCATCGAGGGGTATTCAGAGGAGGTTATCCATCCTCCCAGCGATTCTACATACCTGGATTCCGCATCAAAAATAATCGCTAGCTGATCGAGGAAACAGGTTTGTGGTGATTTCATGGAGCTCCCTTTGTTTAGGGTGGGCAACGTGGACGATACTGTCTGGTGGTTTTCGACTGACACCCAATCCTGCACGCTTCGATGCACGTCGATATGCCTTGGGATATTTGGCTGTGTTTGGCTCAGCATGGCGGTGAGGGATTAGTATGTGGCTTCCGGCTACGGATAGAGAACCTGGGGAGAATGGAACCTAACACATCTGACGTACGCCTTCCATGGGGAGAAACCCTACTTGCCCTGCGGCATGCGTTGGGGAGGGACTCCACCTCGTTGCGCAAACATCCCACGGGATGAACTGTTGCGTAGGGTAATACCCCATCCCAACAACGCCATCCGAGGTGTATGATATGCTTTCGAAAGGACCGATCCGCCAAGCACCGATACCGGAACTGTTGCCCGCAGAATGCACCCGGCTCCGCTGCCAAGTGCAAGCCCACTAGAGAACGTTCGCGAGGTAGGTATCTCAGATAAGCTTCGCAATCAGGCACAGATCAATGCCTCCGTGTGGTCGATTGGACCAGATCGGTTCCTTATCAAAAAAGCAAATGAGCAGTACCCAAAGAAGTCTCAAGCCCTGCGGACGACTCCTCGATATGAACCGCCATTCAAGATTCAGCGGGCTGATAACTGGCGGAGTATTGCTCGCCATCGGGTTCGCTAGTACGGGAAACCATGCGTATGCGGTCGAAAGGGGGACCTTTAATCTTTACCTGGAAAACGATTATTTCGCGGGAACAGATCGCTACTATACCAACGGAATCAAGCTGGGGTGGAGTTCGGTCGATTTGGAGGAACTCAGAGATACCCCTTTGGCCAGCCCATGGCTTCCGATCTTCAATCTATTGGAAGATGAGCACATGAAAGCCTATCAAAAGAACCTCCTCTATGTAATCGGACAAAACATCTACACGCCCCAAAACACCGAAGCTTCAGAGTGCCAGCCCGATGACCGGCCCTATGCGGGTTGGCTCTACACAGGTGTGGGTGTTGTTTGGAAAAACCAACGCGTGCGCAACACTTTGCTTTGTCACCTTGGGGTGGTGGGGCCAGCGTCAATGGCAAAAGAGACTCAGCGGATAATCCACGACCTGAAAAACATCGAACATCCGATGGGTTGGGATCACCAGCTGCACAATGAGCTTGGATTGGTGATTGCCTATGAGCGCATGTGGCGATGGCCATCGAGCTCGGTAAAGCGCCTCGGCCTTGATTGGGAATTGCTGCCACATGCTGGCTTGGTTCTCGGAAATGTGCATTCTCACGCCAATGTCGGTGGCGAGCTTCGCACCGGAATCAACCTTCCGGACGACTTCGGAACCGCTGCCATCGGGCCATCTGCGTCCACCTCAACCCCGATTGGGGGCGATATGAGAACGTCCCGCGCGCTCATAGACCTCGGCTTTCATCTGTTTGCCCGCGTGGATGGCCGGGCAGTGGCCCGCAATGTCTTTCTGGATGGCAATACCTTTGTCGATAGCCACTCAGTCGAACGCAATGTGTGGGTTTCTGACCTAAGCATAGGATTTGTGATAACCTACAAGAACACCAAGCTGGCGTATGCCCATGTGAGTCGAACCCGGGAATACCGGGTTCAGGAAGATCCTCAGAAATTTGGAACCATCACCATCAGCTGGGCGTTCTGATGGGCGTTTGGGCGGTATGGCTGAAGCCATGCCCTCCGGAAGAGGACCTTTCGGAATGTGCAACAGAGTAGGGTGGATTGGAAAATGAGCGCGGGCAAGGATTCTCCCGCTGCTTTGGGGATACCCGCTGCGCGGTCCGGGTATGGAAGAGTATTCTCGCTTTTTGATTCCCAAAACTCAGGTAACTTCACTGATTTCGTCTCAAAATGAAAAGAGCCCTCATCCACAGAGGAGGGCTCCAAACGGGTCGCGATCCGCCCGACTGTAGACTGGAAGGGCGTTACGGCTTTCTGCAGCAGACTGTTCTCCCGATCAAGCCCACTGCAATTGCAACAATCCCACCAATCAATAACCACATCGAGCGGTCGGTCGGATTTCCCGAAAAAAAGCGGGATACATCCGAGCTAAACGAATCCATCGCGTTTACTCCGAATACAACGAGGATAATTCCTCCGACAATCAAAACGATTGAGATCAGGCGGTTCATAAGGAATCAGGGTTGGATTTGGTCACTCACCCACTGGCGGGCTTCGTTTAAACCTTTTTTGGTGGCATCGTAAGCGTTTGAGAATCCGCTCTTAACGCTTGTCCAATTGGACTCATCGGAGTCTTTGACAGCCTCGAGCTGCGCTTCCAGTTTTGTAATCTGTTCGCGCAGTTCTTTGATCCTCGGCTCGGTTTTTGCCTTTACCGAGGTGCTGGCGGTCTTGAGTTTGATCGCGATTTGATCCAGTTCCTGTTTGCTAGCATTGATATCAGCCTTCATAAGGTTGGCGAATTCCACTCTTTGGGCATGCGCATACTCCTTAATCGCTTTCGCGGTTTCCTTGGTGTCTGCCTTTACGCTGTTTAAGGCATTTTTCGAAGCATCCGCAGTCTGATCTTGAACGGATTTCGGTGGTGGATTGCAACCAACCAAGAGGGTGATCGCGATAAGAACTGGAATTTGGACGATATGGATCTTGTTCATAGACTGATAGCATAGCCCAAGCCCGATCGCCCCTCAATGGGTAGAATCCCTACCGGCACATCGTGCCGGGTTGATTCTCGGAAATGACGTCGTGGTCTCAGTTGTCGCTTTCACTCAGTTCATCCCGAACGGTTTCGAGCAGGCGCTGGGTTGCGCGGATGCCTTCCATTTCGCCGAGTCCGTTGCCTTCGTATTCGATGCCGACATATCCGCGGTATCCGGCGTCGAGCACGATCTTCATTATACGCCTGTAATCGGTATGGACTTCGTTTCCGTTTTCGTCGAAGTCGTGGGACTTCGCGCTGACGGCAAAAGCATATTCCATGAGTTCCTCGACCCCTTTGTATCGGTCATAGGTCTCGGTCGGAGATACCTTGAAATTTCCAAAGTCCGGGAGCGTTCCGCAGTTGGGCAGGTCGACCTTCCGGATGACCGACGTGAGCCATTCGCCGTTAGAGGACAAGCCTCCGTGGTTCTCCACGATCACGTTTAGTCCGTGTCCGGATGCAAAAGTAGACAGGCGGTGCAGCCCATCTGCGGCCCGGTCGAGTTGCTCATCCCAGTTGCCCGAGGATGCCGCGTTCACTCGTATGCTGTGGCATCCGAGGTACTTCGCGGTCTCGACCCAGATGAAATGATTTTCGACCGCCTGAATGCGTTTGGCGTCATCCGGGTCGCCCAGGTTGCCCAGTCCGTCGCACATGATCAGGAGGTTTTTGACTCCGAGATCGTCGGATCGCTGTTTTAGGCTGGCGATCCACTCGCGATTACGCACTTCCTCCCGGAAGAACTGGTTGACGTATTCGATCGCATCGATCCCGAATTCGTTCTTTGCGATGGAGGCGAAATCAATCGCTTTGAGTTTTCCCTCGAAGAAATGGCGGTGGAGCGACCATTGCGCCAGGGAGATGCGGAACAGCGGATCCTTTGCCCCAGATGATGCTTTCAGCGGGTTGGGAAGCAGAAGGGCTGCGGCACTGCCCGCGGCCACGGTTTGCAGGAAACTCCTGCGGGAGATGGAGCGATTATTCATGGGGGTGATTCCGGTTAGGGGTTTTATGGTCCAGATTGCCGCACGATCGCGTGTGTGACCTTGGCCAATCGAATCACGACAGCTGGCCTCGAGTGAAGTGAAAAATCCATTTCCGGGGGAATCGGTCTTGAATTCGCGGTTTTGTTCAAGAACGGCGATGAGATGGGTCCGACAAGGCCAGCTTTCGCAATCGGATCAAGAAACGGGCCGTTTGTCTGGTAGGAGCGATTCGACACGTGTAAAGGCTCGGGCCGGTTTTGCTCAAGGCATCGGACTATTTGCCGATAATTAGATGTAAGTGTTTGTGAATGAAAATGTTAATGTAAAAAGAATAATGAAATCCGTAATCAGAGCCTGTTTGCTTTCCGTCCTGCTGTTGGCAGGTGCGCAGGCTACTGCTTTTGTTATGGATTGGGATCGCGTGGTCTGGAGTGCGGATGGAAGGGCAGGGCAGTATGCCAATGCCGATGGTTCGGGGGTGGATGTAAGCGTTACCATTACCCTGTCGGATGCGCGCTTCCAAAGCTCGGATGTCTCGGTTGAGCGCGGAACAGATGGCCCGGACTCATTGGTGCTTTCGATGGATGCACCGAATCATAGTGATCGCACGTCTCACTACATGGATGTGCGGATCCGCTTCTCACGGGCGGTCTCGGGTGTCGGGTTCGACATTTCCGGAATCAATCATGGCTCACCCGGAAACCATGGGCAGGGCAACAGTGGATACGCCTTCGATGATCTTATTGAGCGGATCGAGGGGAGTGCGTCCGGAGTCGGCGTTGCGCCGAATGTCGAATTTCTTCCGGGTTCGGTAACAGCAAGCGTGCTCCCGACCGAAGACGGTGGGTCCACAGTCGGTTATTCGGGAGTATCGTCTGCCGAGCCGGGTTCGCTGATCCATGTGTCGTGGGAGACTGGCGTGGTGGATGATGTGTCCTTTCGTTATGCTACGGGCCCACGGGCGCGCAACAATCCTTCCGGGCAGTTCATTGGGCTCGGCGGGGTCGAGTTCAACCCGGCGGTTCCAGAGCCGGCAACCATGATTATCGAATTTTCTTTGCTGGGGATGCTCGGAATGCGCCACTTTGGGACGAAACGAAGCTGAAAAGACAGTCCAAATCTGAATGTCAAGGATTGTTTTGTAAAAAATTTGAAAACGTTTGCAATCTGGAAAATATCGGCATCTTGTTAGTGCCTCAGAGGACACTTATGGGCTATACTACTTTGAAGCGTTGGGTTATTTCGGGTATCGCGGGGTTGATGATCACTGCGGTGTCGAATGCCTTTGTATTGGACTGGGAATCGGTTGACTGGGCTGGAGGCGCTACCAATCAGACCTTCTACAACGTGGACGGTTCTGGAATGGATGTGTCGATTTCGCTCGCGATCACTGGCGCGGCTTGGGCGCAATGGAATGGTCAGAATCAACCCGATGACAACCGGCGCCTGGGTGGCGACGGTGGACCCGGCCAGACGGGTGAGGGATTCGACAGCTTCGGGAATCCGTCTGATGAAGCGCTTCACCTGCACATGAACGCGGCTAGGAGGGATTACGACGGATACGTTGAAGTGGTGATCAGTTTCTCCAGAGCGGTGACGGGTCTCTCGTTCGATCTTTTCGACATCGACAACGGGGGAGCCACTCAGAATACCAGTACCTTTGAGGATGTGATTGCAGACATCGGTGGATCGCTCAACAGTGTGGATGTTGATCCGGCGACGGTAGACTATGATTCAGGCAGTATTGATCGTGTTGTCGATCCAACCCGCGGGGATGAGTACAGAGGGACCTACTGGGCTCCGGATTCTGAAGACGTTGTTCTGGGTTTGTCCTGGGATGAGCAGGTGGTGGATACGGTGACTTTTCGCTACTATGCCGGAAATTTCTCGCAGAGAAACCCCGGAGATCAGGGGATTTCGATTTCGGACATCAGCTTTGCCTCCGCGGTGCCAGAGCCCGGAACGGTGGCAGGGGGTGCCTTGCTGTTGGTTGGGCTTGCCGCAGGTGAGTTTCATCGCCGCCGCCGCGCAAATGGTGCTTCGGTCTCATGATTCCGGCGCAAGCGGCTCTCGCCCGTCTTCGCGAGGGTAATCTGAGGTATGTGGCGGATGATCCGGTGGGTTGCTTGTGCATTGGGCATGAGCGGCGATCCCAACTGTTGGTAGGACAGGAGCCATTTGCGATCATCCTGGGTTGCTCGGATTCCCGGGTTCCGGCGGAGATCATTTTTGACCAGGGACTGGGTGACCTTTTTGTGATAAGGGTCGCCGGAAATATCGTGGCGTCTTCGCAGATCGCGAGCGTGGAATACGCGGTAGACCGGCTGGGAGTCCGCCTGGTAGTTGTGTTAGGGCACAACGGCTGTGGCGCGGTCTCGGCGACTTTGCAGGAGCTTGAGATGCCAGCCGAGAAGCGTTCAGTTGGCCTCAGGTCAATTGTGAGCCGGATTCGGCCCTCGGTTGAGACCTTGATGGAGACCGATCTGCGGAACCGTCCCGAGGAGTTGATGCATCATGCGATCCGTGCCAATATCCGGTCCTCTGTCCTCCACCTGCGACAGGGGTCGGCTGTGTTGGAACACTACCTTCAGAAGGGTGGACTCTGTGTCGTTGGTGCCGAATACGATTTGAAGTCGGGTCGGGTGGACTTCTTTGAAGGGGTTTCAGACGATTGACGGATCTCTCTGAATGCAAGCGGTGCGTGGGGCGGCTTTTGTAGGCTTCCTATCGTCTCCCTCCTCTTTACGCATTCAACGCCTTCGCATCTGTGTGCGGATGATTTGACTCGCCCTTTGGAGGTGCAATGAAGATGATTCAAGCACAATGAAAACACCCCTTCTTGTTCTTTCCCTGATTATGGCTTTCGTCTGCTTCGCTCAGGATTCAGCTCCCGAACCTTTGAATGTGCTCGCGATCTCGAAGACCAACGGGTTCCGGCATGAATCGATTCCGAATGCGATCAAGGCGTTTTCGGAGATGGCTCGTGAGTCGAACTGGAGCATCACCTTCACCGAAGACTCCTCTTTTGTCGAGGATCAGGTTTTGAGTCGCATGGATGCTGTGGTTCTGATCATGACAACCGGTGATATTTTTTCTCCGGCGCAACAACAGTCCATCGAACGCTTTGTTAAGGCTGGCGGTGGTTTGGTCGGGATTCACAGCGGCGGCACGGATACGGAGTACGAATGGGAATGGTTCCGCGAAGTGATTGGCGCCCGTTTCACCGGGCATCCTCCCGTGTGCAAGGGCACCCTGATCGTTGAGGATCCAAGCCATGCGTCGACCCGTCATTTTGAGTCGGACCGGGTGGCGTGGGAAGACGAGTTTTATTCTTTTGACCGCAGCCCGAGGGAAGACGTGCATGTGCTGCTCTCGATTGACGAGAGTTCGTATGACACATCCAACAATCCCTGGTTCAAGGGCGTGGATCTGAAGATGGGCGATCATCCGATGGCCTGGCTTCGCAAAATTGAGGCAGGGCGGGTGTTTCAGACCGCATTGGGTCACACCATCGAAATATATGATGATCCGGCTTTCAGAAAGCACCTCATCGGAGCCGTGCAATGGGCCGGGAAGCGCGAGTAGTTGGAATACTCCGGGGTCCGCCTTTTCACGGTATTCCGGTTTCGGGAGTGTGGTGATTTGCGATTCATGTCTGAGCCGATTCCCATTGTTTACGAAGACGGGACCTGTGTGGTGGTTTATAAACCTGCCGGCTTGCTGGTACACCGTACCCGTTTGGATGCCGACGAAAACGACGCCCTCGTCCAGCGGTTGCGCGAACAGTTGGGTTACTTTGTATACCCGGTTCACCGTTTGGACAAACCGACTGCCGGGTTGACGCTTCTTGCCAAATCCGCGGAAGGTGCATCGGCCTATTCCGCGGCATTCCGGGAAGGGCACGTGGATAAGCGCTACCTCGCCCTTGTGCGCGGGTGGCTGACAGACGAAGGCGTGATTGACTATCCGCTGCTTCCGGAGGTGGTCGGGAGAACCCGGCGGAAACCGGTGGTGCATCAGGATGCAGTTACCCGTTACAAGGGTATTGAGGCATTCGAGGTTCCTGTTCCGCTGGGCCGTTATGCATCGGCGCGTTTTTCATTGGTTGAGCTTCGACCCACCACCGGGCGTCGCCATCAATTGCGCCGACACATGGCACACCTGCGTCATCCGATCATCGGGGATACCCGCCACGGCGATGGAGTTCAGAACCGGTTTTTTGAGGGTCATTGGGGTATCCGGCGACTGATGTTGGTCGCAGTGTCCCTGGATGTCCCGGAAGCTGTGGGATGCCACAAAATATGCTTAAAGGTCGATCCGGATAGTGTTTTTCGTGAAATTTTAGCCGGAATCCGGTCTGGAACGGCAAATCAGGGTTGACCTCTTTGTAAAGATTAGGGATAAGTAGACCTGTAATTCCTCAGAAACGTTCAAAATGAAATCCCACATTCTTTCAGT
>JAPXRV010000011.1:0-51000 GCA_033813415.1 Opitutales bacterium
GAGCTGATGGATAAGCCTCGCCCCATCCTCACTCAAAACCCGGACAAACACCTCGACAATCATTGGACCGCTTTCAGGAGAAGGTGGGCCCCTCCACCCGATCTGCCATCCCGATCCCGAACGGGTCGCTTCCGAAGGAAAGAGCAGTTTCATCGACCCATCGCCTGCCTCCCGCACCCAGAAGCGGACACCGAAGTCGATGACATTCAGGCCCATCACGTGTTCGATATTCGGCGTTTGCGGGCTGATCGCGGCCGCCAGGCCGGAGTCCTCAAGATCATATGCGGCCCGGAATGTCTCTCCTGCGGTGGCGCTTCCACGCATCAGACAATACACCGGTCTGGCATCTGCCCCGGAGCCTAGAACCATTCGACCCAAATACCACGAAAACGCGACGACACCGGGCCCGGCACTTCCGAACTCCGGATTTCCCGGCGGTCCCTGAGCCATCCCCATCCATACGGCCCCGACTCTCCCCCACCGTTCATCCGCGAATGCACTTCCCCACTCCGGATCGAGGGCGATCGTCCTTTCGTCAGGCTTCATCATTCCACCGCCCTCAAGCGCCCAATAGCTGGGAGTCCACCCCTCGTCCCCAATCCGGACACCGCAAACCAGCTTATTTCCCGATGGCATCAAAAGGGAACGGACATCCGTCTCGATTCGATCGAGCAAACGAAGCGCGTCGCTCTCCAGGCCCGCATCGGAAACTCCCTTCGCCCCTCCTTCAACAAGTCTCTGGATACTCCACAGGAGGACCGCCATCAGGACGCTTCCGATCGCCAATGCAACCACCAGCTCGATGATCGTGAAGCCTGCTCCCCGAGGATTGCGAATCGAAATCATACGAGCTACCTCCGCACCACAATTTCACCGCCCGCTTCACTGCGGTTCGCCGCAGGATGCTCCATCCACCCACCTGTTGAAGACGCAGTCCGGTATGGCCAGAACACCCGAACCCGTATCGTCCATGCCATCGCGTCCATCGACACCGGAGGCCCATCCGGGCTTTCGCGAAGCTCTATCAGGTAATACTGCTCGTTCGGCGGGACTTTACCTCCGGCCAGAGTCGACACGCTTCCGGAAGTTCGATCACCGACCCACGTCCAGATCTTAACGCCTTCGAGCGATTCCACAATCCATTCTGACCGGCCGGATGCAATCGCGGCCCGCAATTCACATTCGACCGCTGCGATTCGCATTTCCGCTGCGTTCGTATCGGAGCGTTCCTTTGACCAATGCCTCAAGGTCCCAGCCATGTACACGAGAGTGAGTCCGGCAACCAAACCCATCCCAGCGGCCAGGATTACTTCCAATATCGTAAATCCGGCCACCATCCGCATCCCATGCGAAGCTCCGGGCATACCCCGCTTCCGGCCTCCCTCAATCTGGATAAATGCACGTTCCATTTCTCAGTATCCGCATGGATCTCACATGGATCGGATCGCCCCACAGCCAGGAGCCATCGGCCAAATCCGATCGGGTGGACAGACAAAGAAGCGCCGTCGAAGCGAGCCCGCCATCGGCACCATATTCAATGAAGCACCAGGAAGCGGATGCCTCACCAGCGGATGCCTCCATGCTTTCGCAACCCGAAAACAACGTGCCTTCTCCTGAAACGCTCCACTGGGATCCCGGATGCGATGGATCCCCTCGCGGAGGAACAACAAACCATTCTCCGGGAACCTTGCCGGCGTCCCGAATCGAAACCCAAGCATCCCCTTCCCGCTGAAAATGCCGCACCTGTTTCCATTGAAGCTCCCGTCTACTGGAATCCGTCCAGACGGCCAACCGAACAGGGCGCCCCGAAGACAATGCCAAACTGGATGCCAACGACGCCTCCGTCACCCACCAACGCACCACCGCATCGCCCACCACGCGACTTTCCGAACGTGCAGGAAGCAGGATACCTATCATCGCTACGACGCACACCATGAGACCCAGCACCACCATGATTTCGATCATCGTCATGCCCCGCACCCACGAGTCCGGGGGCCGGATGTATCCGACCGACAGCCACCTGACTTCCCGAATGCGCATCTTCACTCCCATGTTCGAACCTCCCTGCCGGGGGTGCCGGGATCGGGAGCGGAAACCATCCCCAAGCTGCCCCTGAAATCGTATCCTGCCACCCGTATGCGACCATCCCCATCCCCATCGACCAAGACATGGATCGCCCGCTGTCCCAAGGCATCCACGAGCACAGAATCCGGGTCTGACGGATCCGCGAAGTCTTGATCAGTGAATCGGATGAATGGTACCCGGCGCGGGTTCACCTCCTCATTCCGTCCTTCCAGGATCGAGACAAGTCGTTGCCCCATTCCACCCTCGTGCAGTGCCACACTGCTATCCGAACCAACCCCACCGACAGGATAATAACCGTATTCGAGGCGGAATGCCTCCATGGCACCCATCCATTGAGCAAAGCGGGTCTTGCTCACCGACACCAACGCCGCTGTCCGTGCACTCCCGATCGCCGACAAGAGAATGCTTCCCAATATTGCAATCACCACCACGACCGTAAGCACTTCTATCAGGGAGAAGCAATTGCGCACACAGAGTCGTTTCCGCGTGGGCTTCCAAACAGCCGGGCCCTCCTCGATACCCGATTCCGGCACATTGCAAACCACCCTCAACCGATCGGTCAACCCTCTCATGATTCAGCCTCCAGCCAGGAGATCATCCGCGTTTTCTGGTTTGTCGCGATCATAGCCACCTTCTTCATCCGGTCCAGTGCTCAAGCCATCCGGACCCGCCGAAACCAACCAGAATCCGCGCGCAGACCAAGAAGGAACGCTCGCATACAGATACGGATTCCCCCAAGGATCCAAAATGGATTGGCCATCGGAGGAAAACACGAATCCATCGGGTCGCATGGCACTCCACCCTCGCGCGGGACTGGATGCCCCGTCTCCAAGCAGAGCCTTTACCAACACCTCCGATCCACTCATCCGATCATCCGGATGGCACTCGGGGTAGGAACCCCAATGATCCCGATACCGTTCAAGCGCATGGAATAATATACCCAACTGGGCCGTCGCCTCCATCCTCCGGCCGCGGTCAAGCACATGACTGGAAACTCCCCACGCAATACCGGTTACCATCAAGACCAAGCCGATCGCCATCACACATTCGAGCAGCGTAAATCCCGCCCCACAATGATTCCATCGCAAGACATCCCGCACCTTACAGTCGCTATACGACATTCGATTCACGTTTTAAACACAGTTCAAGCCATCAATATGAATTATCCATAATCCAATTGCAACACACAGATATTCTCTGATTCATGAAAAGAATCCTTGATTCCGGCCGGACTTCCCTTTTTGCTGAATCCATTGAAACGCAGGCAAACCTGCAAAACCATTCTCCGTTTGGTTTATCATCAGGAGATGGTTCCGCGGTTTTTCAGGACATAAACCCGTCCACAGAAAAAACCACAGGTTCCACACAGACTTCCAGCGGATCAACGTTTCATAGCTTCGCATTCACTTTCCCCACAAAGGACATGATCCTGACGTCATTCGACACCGTTCAGGCACGTGTTCATTGTATACCATTTAAACAATAGCATCGTTCAAAAACCATACACCATCATGAGTCATCAGGAACAGGCACCTGACCACGCGCCTTCGGAATCCGAATTCGCCAACAAGATTTCCGTCGCCGGCATCCTCGAACTCACTGGAGGAAAAACCGGACAACTACTTGACCCCGAACGCAACGGGAAACCCCGCAACACCGACCCGTTTGTCTCCAAGGAACTCATCCGCCGGTTCAAACTCAAGGAGGGGAGCTGGATCGAAGGTTTCGCCCAACACGACGACCGCTATCCCAATCCCAAGGTGCGCTACATCGAAAAGATCGATGGGCTCACGGTCGAAGCCCGTAGAATGGCCCCGCGTTTTCCGGATCTCACGACCCTCACACCTCGCGAGCAACTGCGGCTCGAGACAAAAGACGGTCGCATGACCAACCGGGTAATGGACCTCTTCTGCCCCATCGGGAAGGGGCAAAGAGGGTTGATCGTGGCACCTCCCCGCACGGGCAAGACCACGATCCTCCACGACATCGCGGCTGGCATACACGAAAACCACCCGGAGTGCCACATTATGGTCCTGCTCGTGGACGAGCGCCCGGAGGAAGTCACCGACTTCAGAAGGAGCGTTAAAGCCGAGATTTTCGCATCATCCAACGACGAACCCATTGAGAACCACATCCGCGTATCGGATCTCGCCATCGAGCGGGCCAAACGCCTCACCGAGGTTGGGAAAGATGTGGTGCTGCTCATCGACTCGATCACCCGTCTCTCCCGTGCCCACAATTCTGCAAAAGGCGGCGGGGGCCGCACCATGACCGGTGGGCTCGACATCCGTGCACTCGAAAAACCACGCCAGGTCTTTTCATCGGCGCGCCTTACCGAGGAGGCCGGGAGCCTCACCATTGTCGCATCGGCTCTCATCGAAACCGGCAGCAAAATGGATGAGCTGATCTTTCAGGAATTCAAAGGCACGGGTAACATGGAAATCGTTCTCGACCGTAAAGTGGCCGAGCTACGCCTCTGGCCCGCGATCAACATCAATGGCTCCGGAACCCGCAAAGAAGAATTGTTGCTCGACGAAAAAACCCTCGAGAAAGTGAAATTCTTCCGGCGGGCACTCGCGCCTCTCAAGCCCATCGAAGCGGCCGAAACCCTGCTTTCACGCATGGGACAGGCCCCGACCAACATGAGTTTCCTCAAGATGCTCACGATATGAACGTGCAAATCGTTGAACAACTTTCAATTTGACCTCTTGACAACCCTCACAAGGCTTCGATACATAGTCTACCTCGTGGGTGGGCTCGCCTTGATATACGGAGGCTTGGGGTTCTCCCCTTCAAACCGGAGTTCGGTTTACCGAACCCAACACACCAGACATCAATTGATTAGAATTCGTTAATGGAACATCCGTTTGCCGACCAGTGTCAGGATCTGGCCACCTCTCTTTTGGCCAACAATCTGGATTCCATTCAGGAAGACGGAAGTGTACTCCCAATGCAAGGAGAGCAGTCAAGACTCGATGAGTCCGGACATGCAGCTCTGGCAATCGGAGAGTTCTACCGGGCCACCGGGCAGTCCAAACTTCAGGGATATGATCTGATTGACCTGAGCGCCCGATGCATTACCCATCAGGCATTCACCGAACAGGAGACCGACAACGGCATCGCATACAGTGCGCTTGGCTTGCTCTCCTTCGGCCCATCCAAAGACCGCAATCCGGTCTGGGAGCGCCTGCTCGACGTAACGCGCGAAAAGCTCGATAAGATGCTGCTTCAGCGCGGGAGCTTCATTCATAATGAGCAGGGCTACAACATCGCCAAGGCGGTGACCCGCTTCAGCATGGATCTCTCCAAAAAAGATGAGACCGGCAAACTGATCGAGCAGTTCATTGAATCCATCGAGCAAAAAAGCTCGGCCGGCTTTGTGGATGCCGATCCGGACAAAGGAATCGGGGGAGCATTCGACATCTCGGGTATCAGCACCTTCGTGTTCATCCGTCAGTGTCTGCAGCTCCACTCCAATATCCATCTCCGTGAACGCAAGCTCCCGAGCCTGCGCACCTTTGTGGAAAA
This sequence comes from Opitutales bacterium, assembly GCA_033813415.1. Lineage (GTDB taxonomy): Bacteria > Verrucomicrobiota > Verrucomicrobiia > Opitutales > JAFGAQ01 > JAFGAQ01. The sequence continues at coordinate 5,614 of JAPXRV010000011.1, forward strand.
ATACCTGCGTATGATCCCCGACACCCTCCGCATGGACGGGCTCGGATGGAGCACAGGGGAATCGGTCGGCGCTTACGGGCAAATGCATTGCATCAGCATGATCCTGCAAGCCATGCGCGATGACTGGATCACGGAAGACAAGAAGCCGGTGTATCTGGATGTCCTCCGCAGGCTGTTCTATTTCTTCTTCGCAACCTACATCGATCAGGAAACCGGTTGTTTGGTCATCCGTGACCACGAACGCACCACCATTCAGCGGCACACCACCCGGATGGCGAATTTCGATGCGGCCCGCTACCTCAGTCAGTGGGCGCGTATCGCTAGGAGCATCCATGCTTCGATCGACGATGCCAAACCACAGGCATCCCGGGACTCCGGTCGTTTTGTTGTCTTTGATAAGTCCAACAAGAAGGAACAAGGGCTTTTCATCTATCAGAATGCGTCCAACGGTCTGGTTTTGCAGCTTCCCCTGTGTTCAAACCGCGACACCAATTCCAGCGACAGCTTGGCATTCCCTCACTGTCCAGGAGTATTCGACTGGCCCGTCGGTCATTACCTGCCGATCATGATGCCGGAGCTCACCTTTGGAGAACACCGCATCATTCCCTCGTTCTACGGGAAACAGTGCACCACCGGTTTGGGAATGCGGGATTCATTCTTTTTTTCCTACGACCAGCCTGAATTCATTTCAACTGACGGAAACATCGTTCCCGGGCTCGGAAGCGTCAAAGTAAAGTGGACATTCTCGGGTTCGAAGATCACGAGCGAATTCCTCTTCACGGTTAAGAATCAGATCCAACTCGACCGCATGCGCTACATGCTCTGTCTGGGTCTGCCCCACTCCGTTCACACCTTGGGGACCTCTTTGAAGCTCGGACCGGAAAGCCTGCGCGCCGCTGTGATCAAGGATGATTTCCAATGCGAATGGGCCGCCAACGAAACCGTCACGAACGACCCGGCATTCAGGTCCTACTTTGGAAAGCTTCATTACCTCCAAACCCTCCACCGCCCGCATCCGCTCATCATGAGACCGGGTGCTCAGTACCGGCTGACCATTCAGTTCGATCCTGACATCCAGATGGCAGAAGAGTAAGGATCAATTCGGGTCCGGTGGAAATTTCGCCTTAAGTTGTTCCGCATTCCCTCGATATTCATCTTGGGCATGCGGACGTTTTTTTGATACTGACCGCACTGCTCCACAAAACCCGAAAAGATTCCTGCCGTGTCTCTCCGAATAACGCTCAAACCCCACGAGAAGATCTACATCAACGGAGCATTGATCTCCAACGGAGACACTCCCTCGTCGATCTTCCTCGAAAACAAAGCCCGGCTCCTGCGCGAGAAGGATATTCTCACACCGGACAAAGCCAAAACAGTGTGTGAAAACATCTATCTGGTGGTGCAGATGATGTATTTTGACCCGGGAAATATTCCCGCTCTGCACAAGGACTATTGGGAACTGGTGCGGAAACTCATTCAGGCGGCCCCAAGCACATCACTCATGGTCCATGAGATCAGTGAATGCGTGTTTGTGGAAAACTATTACGGAGCACTCAAGCTCGCAAAGAAGCTCATAGCATATGAGCAAAACCTCATGAACAATGCCCATACAGCCCAATAACCCCTACCAGAAGACACACAAGGCGACCATATCCGGAGTCGATATCGAGCTCCTTGTTCTGGAAAAAGCATCCATGATGCTCCGTCGCTGTCAGGACAATTGGACAGATGACAGCTTCAACCGGGCACTTGACGACGCGCTCCGCTACAACCAGAAAATCTGGGACGTGTTTCAGTCTGATTGGCGGAGTCCTGAGTGTCCACATCCCCGCACCATGAGGGAAAACCTTCTCAGTCTGGGAATATTTGTGAGGAAATCGACATTGGACATCATGGCGTATCCGAAGAAGGAAAAGCTCGATAGCCTCATACAAATCAACGATCACTTGGTTTCCGGCCTCAAAAAGCAAAAGGAAAACCAGATCGCTGCCCCCAAATCCGAGTGACCGGTCAGGCTGGTATCATGTCCGCTCAACCCCCTGTCTCGATTCAGGCAACCGCGCTTGCAGCCGATTTCCTTTGCGAGCCGTGGATGATCTGCCTCGAACGCCTCAACTCCCTGCTTGGAGCGGTTCAGCGACTTCATGCGGATTTTGTGGATTCCATTGCCGCCATGGACAACCCACCCGAGGAGGCGATTCAGGCTTCCCAAGCGCTCGAAAGCGTTTTCAGCCACATTGCGGATGCAGCCGATGCCAGGCAACCTGGCCGCATGTCGGATCTTCTTGCCGCATGGCTCTTCCCGATTATCTCAGGAATGGAAGCGTGGCTCGATCGAGAACAGTCCAATTCCGGCTGAAAGCGCATTTTTGCGTCCCGCGTGCGACTTTTCCTTTTTTTTTCGCCCGTGGCCTGATACGGATATTCCCTCACCATGATGGGATCCATCTTTTCAGTACTCGGCAGTCTCGGCATGTTCCTCTTCGGAATGAAGATCATGTCCGAATCGCTACAAAAGCTTTCCGGCGGTCAACTTCGCAACGCGATGCGAACGGTCACGCAAAACCGCTTTGCCGCCGTCGGCACAGGATTCTCCGTCACCTGTCTCGTCCAGTCCTCATCGGCGACGACCGTGATGATGGTGAGCTTCGTCAATGCTGGACTGCTTACCCTGACCGAGGCAATCGGGATGATCATGGGTGCCAACATCGGCACAACAACCACCTTCTGGTTGGTATCATTCTTCGGGTTCAAAGTCAGCATCAGTGCCTTTGCGCTCCCGATGATGGGTATTGCCCTCCCGATGTTGTTCGCCAAACGCAACAAGATCCGCGCCACAGGTGAACTCATGATGGGCTTCGGACTACTGTTCCTTGGTTTAATGTTCCTCAAGGATTCCGTCCCTGACATCCAGAAGAATCCTGAAGTCCTCGAATTCATCACCAACTTCACCGGCAAAGGTTACTGGAGCATCCTGTTCTTCTTCGCCTTTGGGACCATCCTCACCATTCTCGTACAGTCTTCATCCGTTGCGGGAGCCATCACCCTGACCATGGCCTACAAGGGCTGGATCGACTACCCGACCGCATGTGCAATTATCCTGGGGGAAAACGTCGGCACCACCATCACCGCAAACCTGGCCGCCATTGGTGGCAATGTAGAGGCCAAACGTGCCGCACGTTCCCACTTTGTTTTCAACATGATCGGGGTGGTCTGGGCTCTGGCTGTTTTTGTGCCATTTACGAAGGCCGTGGATATGATCCTCCCGATCGATGCTTACAAACCGGCCAATATCCCCATCCACATGGCCCTGTTCCACAGTATCTTCAACATCGTCAACACCGGCATCCTCATCTGGTTTGTACCCCATCTTGCACGCCTTGCCCAACGCATGGTGAAAGACTCCCCTTTGACGGTTTCCGACCACGTATCCTACGACTCCGCTTTCGTCCCAAAGACAGGTGAAATCAACCTTGCCGAAGCCGAACGAGACATCCAGGTGATGGGCAATCTCGCGCGGGATTTGGTCAAAGGGTTCTCCGAAATCATCCTCACCCCTCCCGAAAATCTGGCCGAACGCGTGGGACAACTCCACAAACTTGAGCAAGACAGCGACCGGCTTGCCTACGAGACCACCCATTTCCTCCTTCAGTGCACATCCGGCGGTGTCTCCTCCCAGACTATGGACCGCGTGACCGCCCTGCTCCGTGTCATCGCTGAACTCGAAGACATCTGCGACAGCGGATACCGGCTGGTGCTCATGGCCGAGCGCAAACACCGCAAGCAAAGAATCCTTCCGGAGGATGCGATCATGCAGGTACGATACTTCTCTGACCTTATTCTTCAGTTCATGGATTTCTATTCCTCCAGGCTGACAGCTCCAACGGTTGCATCCGATATGGAAACCGCCTTCCAACTTGAAAACAACATCGACCGCTTCCGTAAGAATCTCCGCAAGGAGTCCATGCTGCGCATGCAGAACAGTGGTGATGTCATCAAAGCTGAGCTGCTCTATATCGACATTCTCAATCACATGGAACGCATCGGAAATCACTCCCTGAACATTCTTCAAGCATTCCGCCACGCCTGATCAGGTTTTGGGGAATGACAACACATGGGCGACGCCGACAAGGGGTGCATTGTATAGAATGCAGTTTTCGTTCGAGGCCCAACTGTCAACATGGTCCACATAGCAAAGTGCCGGAGGAGTTCCGGGAGCAAAATGCATGGGCAAAGTATTGTCTGCGGACAAATCCGGATTGGCACCTCCGGCTAGAAAGCCGGGAAACGGATGATCGATTCCATCATTCGCCATGGATGCATGATGAAGAAAACGGGGATTTCTGGAGCCCACTCCGGTCACGAAGCACATCCCCTTGGCGTTTCTTCCCAGGGCATAGTGCAGTTGGTCAAGGGCGACCTGGTAGTACTTCGCCGGACAATCCACCACCTTGGCGCCAAGAAGAAGCAACTGGGCCAAGCCGAGTATAGCTCCATTACTACCCCAAGAGTAGCGATCCGTTATCACTCCGAATCCGTCCAACTCCCCGCAGGCAACCAAGGCATCGCATCGCTCAAGAAACAGGCTTCGAAGACGCGTGCGAACGGGCCCGCGCAAACACTTTCGCAAACCCGCTCATGACAATGAAAGGTACACTGTATCCATTCAGCCTCACACTATCAACGGCTCTGTGCGAAACAACTTGTCCATAAAGACGAAAAAGCCCGGGAGCGGGATCGCCAGACCGGGCTTTTCAAAAAACTTCTGATCGTCAGATCACTTTTCTGCGGCGGGGTTCGCGACCCGATCATACATGGAGTGGAGACGACGCTTGTAGTTCACGGAACGGACCTGATAATCGATGTCGTAACGAACTTCGATGCTCAGCCTTTCCAGTTGTTTCTGACGTTCGATCGCGGCATCACGCTCGGCGTTGGCCTGAGCGAGCTCCCTGCGGATCTGCTCAACTTCGGCTCTCTGGCGGGTCAATGAAGTTTGCAAATCTGCCAGCAAACCACTGTCGGACGAGGACACATTCTTGCTGTCCATCTCCTTCTCCAGGGCAGCTGTCAATGCGGAATGATGGGTTTCAATGTCTGCGGAAGTCGCTTCGAGATCATTCAACAAGGCCTGCAATTGAGCGGCGTCCACTTGATCGCCGGAGCTTGCCAGCATGCTCTTGAGCGCATCCAGCAAAGAACGCTGCTTTTCGGTGCTCTGCTGCAGGTCACTGACCGCCTGACCCACCTTCGACGAACGGGAATAACGCCCGCTCTTCACGAGTTGGTCCACGATGGTGTTTACGTTGCCTTCTCCTTCCGCCAACTTCGATTCGAAACTACTGACCAATCCTGCCAACTGGCTCTTGGCCACCGGCTGACCCGATGCCAACAGATCCCGCATCGAATCAATTTCAGCCTGCTGGCCCCTCAATGCCGCACGCATCGACTCAAAACTGGACGCAGCGGGAATACCGTAGGTGGAGTCGTCCGAGGCCAAACGTGAACGGAGTGCTTCTTCGCGGTTCTCGGCAATGCGGATGCTCTCTTCTAGGTCCGACAGGGTCTTTTCCAATGCCGAAGAACGTTCTTCAGCTTCAACCTTGGCCTTTTCTTCAGCTTCGAGCTTCGCATTCAGCTCCTCGATCATTGCAGCCTTCTCTTCGGCGTCTTTCTGTGCCTTCTCTTCGGCCAACCGCATCGCTTCTTCGGTCTTCTGGAGCGAATCCGCCAACTCGGCAGCCTCTGCGGCTGAATCTTCGGCTTCCTTTTTCACAGCTTCATACTGCGTCTTCAGCTCCTTTTCCCTTTCTTCGGCCGAACGCCTGTGCTGTTCGGCTGCACTGCGGGTTGAAAGCCAACTGAAAAGCGAAAAACCAGCCAAGCCCAACAAGATAACAATGATTACCAGCGGGATGACGGCCAAGCCTCGGTCTGCGTGAGAATGTTTCATATAGTCAAAGGAGAGTCGTGGTGTGTTCCTGTGTGAAGACGGGTTAAAGGATGGATTCCCATTGGGACATGTCAAACGCTTTCGAATCGCTTTTCGGTTTGAAAACCCGCTGGGACTGAACACACTCTGGAATATTCAAACGCAAACGCCCGGAAACCATCTTTAGGTCGCGCAACTTGAAACAGTCCTTATCCATTCCATCTGTCCTCTTTGTCTGCATGGGAAACATCTGCCGTTCTCCTGCCGCCGAAGCGATCTGGCTTCACAAGGTCAAACAGACAACCGGTTCGACCGATTTCGACTGTGATTCCGCAGGGACCATCTCCTATCATGCTGGAGAAAAAGCCGATCACAGGATGCGACAGGCGCTTGCCAACCGGGGCTATTTCAGCGCCAGCACGGCCCGCCAGGTCCAGTCCTCCGACATCCAACGATTCGATCACATCCTGGCTATGGACAGATCCAACGTCGAGATGATCTACCAGATGTTCGGACCCGACCCCTTGCTTCAATCCAAGCTGCACCTTTTCTGCGACTTTGCCGGAATGCATAACAGGAGAGACATCCCCGACCCCTATTATGGAGGACTGAACGGATTCTGTATGGTGATCGACCTCCTCGAAACCGGCTGCGACCACATCATGGAGAAGCTCAAGATTGGCCCGACATTGCACTGACCCATCACCGATGCAATCCCACATCATGCCCTTCATGAAACCCGCCCTGATTTGCTTCTCCGCAGCGATGGCGATATGCGCCGCTGCCGATATCGAACCCGCTTCCAACGTAGCTGAATCGACAGCTGCACCCCAATTCGATGGAATTGCAGTTTCCGATCCGGCCGGAAACCTGCTGGGCGACGCCAAACGGACCTGGATCGACCTCGTTTCCGCCAGAGTATCCCTTTCATCCGGAATCGCCACTCTCGATGTCGAAGTGACCTCGCCCTTTCCATCCTCAGCGCAAATGCCGGGACTTTGCGCCGATCTCGTGCTCCATCTTCTGGCCGGCGCAGATCAGGATCCGCTTGATCCGTCGATGAAGCAGCAATCCCTTCGCTTCCGTTACTCAAAGGACGGATGGAATCCCGTGGCCATCCTCGAACACGACCCGCACACCCTTTCCGCCTTTCCGATACGGTTGACCCACCACCTCCACCGCCTTACAGTCGAATTCCCTTCCGCTCTTCTGTCGGGATACTCCCATTGGGCTGTCTCCACCTCCACCGATTGCGCTCCGAAATGGAGGCCCGTGACCCAAAATCCGCCCACTGCCACCGCTGTCCTTCCGGCGCCCGCTCCCATTGAGGATGCCGCTTCTGAATAGCACACCGGTTAGCCTGAGGCTGCGGACTCATCACCTTCCGGTATTGGGCCACTGGTCATCCGGCCTTATCCTCAGGCCGACCTGATACTGCTCCAGCCACGGGTCTGCCCGCCGGTTCCTATGGGCGGGAGTGTTCCATTGGCCACCATCCATTCCGACGGCCGATTCCCGCGAATTGGAAAGTCTCCCCACCGGATTTTCTCAAAAAGGCGCTTGAAATTGGAATAATTCCAATTATCAGTTGGCTTAAAAGAAATTGAGACTTGAACGCAATTAGATCCCGATGATGCTTCCCACACAGGCCAAACAAACCCTCGAATCCGCACTGGCGGAGAAGGGATTGCGCTCCACCCGCCAGCGGGAATGCGTGTTTGCCGTAGTTGCAGCATCCGAAGACCACCCGACCGCCGACGCCATCTACAGTCGGGTCAGGGAATCCCTATCTGGAATCTCACTGGCGACGGTCTACAACACGTTGGAGACCCTGGTCTCGTGCGGCCTGATCCGCCAGGTGAACTTCGAACGTGAGCCATCACGCTACTGTCCTTCGTCCGAGACTGGCAAGCATCATGCCCACTTTCACTGCACCCGTAGCGGGCGGGTTTTTGACATTCACCTTCCGGACTCCTTCATGAAGGATTTGGAAGCTTTGCTGCCTCCCATGTTCAGAATCGAAAAGATCGACCTGTGCATCAGCGGGCAAAACAGCGGAGATGAGCTCCCACATGACCCCGGGCAAATCTGACGCCCTCATCAATCGTTTCAAACACCCATTTGTTCAACTTGTAAAAACCAATCATCTTATGGCGAATCAACTCGAAATCAGAAACCTCAACGTCACCATCGGAGACAAGCCGATCCTGAAAGATTTCTCGCTCTCCATCCCGAAGGGAGAAGTCCATGCCCTCATGGGTCCGAATGGGACAGGTAAGAGCACGCTCGCCAAAGTGATTGCCGGGCATGAAGACTACACGGTTCAATCCGGCGAAGTCCTTGTGGACGGAGTGAATATCATCGGAATGGAGCCGGACGAAATCGCCAGAAGCGGTGTGTTCCTGGCCTTCCAGTATCCCCTCGAAATTCCGGGTGTCAGCATTGCCAACTTCATCCGCGCAGCCCTTCAATCGCGCATGGCAGAAGGCGAAACATTCAACGCACCGGCTTACTACAGGAGCCTATACGAAAAGATGGATCTCCTCCAGATTGACCGCAAGTTCACCGCCCGTTCGGTTAATGAGGGATTTTCAGGCGGAGAAAAGAAGCGCTGCGAAATCCTCCAGATGGCGATGCTGGATCCAAAGTATTGCATCATGGATGAGACCGACAGCGGGTTGGACATCGATGCCCTCAAGATCGTGGCAAACGGGGTGAATGTCATGCGCAGCCCGGATCGGGCCTTCCTTGTGATCACCCACTATCAGCGCCTGCTCGACTACATCGTCCCGGACAAGGTTCACGTGATGTGGGATGGCCGCATTGTCCAATCCGGCAACAAGGAACTCGCACTCGAGCTCGAAAGCAAGGGTTACAATTGGGTGAAGGAAGAACTCGCCACCTCCTGAGACCCGACCGCTGTGGAGGTTCGGATTCCCGAAAATGGAACCGGTCTCCACTCATCTGAAGCAACTGACGAAAGACCTGCCATGGTTCAGCATACACCCATCGAAGTAGATAGAGAAAAAGGCAATTTCAGCTACGACACCCATTACGAATACGACGCGGGCGTCGGCCTCAGCGAGGCTGTGGTCAACTACATCGCCGACGTAAAGGGCGAAGACGAATGGATCCGGCAATTCAGGCTCAAGGCACTGGACGTATTCAACCGGCGCGCGATGCCCACCCATTGGGCGACCAAAGATCTCGAAAACATCGACTTCGCCAAGATCCGCTACTACCTGTCCAAGGGCCAGATCCCGAAGCGCACATGGGAGGAAGTGCCTGACGATATCAAGAGGACATTCGAGCGCCTCGGCGTCCCGGAGCAGGAACGCAAATTCCTGGCTGGAGTCGAAGCCCAGTATGACAGTGAAGCCGCCTATTCGAACATCAAGACCGAGCTCGAGAAACAGGGTGTGATTTTCCTCGGCCCGAACGAGGGGCTCAAGGAATACCCGGACGTCTTCAGGAAGTGGTTTGGAAAGGTAATCCCGACCAACGACAACAAGTTCTCCGCTCTCAACAGTGCTGTGTTCAGCGGCGGTAGCTTTATTTACGTCCCTCCCGGCGTGAAAGTGACCCAGCCGCTCCAGGCCTACTTCCGCATCAATGCGGAAAGCTTCGGTCAATTTGAAAGAACCCTCATCATCGCGGACGAGGGATCGGAAGTCACCTACATGGAGGGCTGCACCGCACCGCAGTTTGAAACCAGCACGATCCACAGTGCCGTGGTTGAGCTGGTCGCCATGAAAAGCGCGAAGATCCAGTATATCACGGTGCAAAACTGGTCCAACAACGTCTACAATCTTGTGACCAAAAGAGGCCTCGCCCACGAGGAATCGGAGATCCGCTGGATCGACTGTAATATCGGCTCGCGCCTCACCATGAAGTACCCCGCCGTGGTGCTCAATGGGCGCAAGGCCAGAGGAGAAGTGCTGTCCATCGCGTTGGCAAATGACGGGCAGCACCAGGACACCGGCGCCAAGATGATCCACAACGCCGATGAGACGTCGAGCAACATCATCTCGAAAAGTATCTCCATCGGCAACGGGCGCTCATCGTATCGTGGAATGGTTCACATCCCAGAACACCTCCGCGGATGCAAAAACAACACCGAATGCGATGCACTGCTCATCAACACGAACAGCCGGACAGATACCTTCCCGGCGATTACGGTCAGGGGCAACGGAAACTCGGTCCAGCATGAGGCCAGCGTATCCAAGCTCAGTGCCGAACAGATCTTCTACATGATGCAGCGCGGCCTCTCGGAAGGAGAAGCCATGAGCCTCAGTGTGAACGGGTTTGTCAACGATCTGATGAAGCATTTCCCGATGGAATACAGCGTCGAGCTCAAACGCCTCATCGATCTCGAAATGGAAGGCTCAGTGGGCTGACACCTCCACTCCCTTCACGATCATTCAACATTCATTTTCCAATATGCCCACCGCATCTCAAACAGACCTTTTGCCGATGGCGTCCCTCGGCGACTCGGCGCAACTCGTCGCCTACCGCGAAGCCCTGTCCGGATCGAATTCCTGGCTCGACGCGAAGCGCGCCGAAGCATGGGAATCCTACCAGAGCCTGCCCATGCCGACGCGGAAGGACGAGAAATGGCGTTTTTCATCCAGGCTTGCGCTGGATCTGGAGTCTTTCCGGATCACCGACGCACCGGACCCATCCACCCGCCAGCGGGCAGTCGAAGCCTCAAATCTGATGCAGCAAGTCAGCGGCCGGATGGTATTCACGGATAACCATCTCGCTGCGTTCAATCCCATTGATCCCGCCCTTGAAGCGAAGGGCGTCATTTTCAAGCCGCTGCTTCAGGCGATCCGCGAGCACCCCGATCTGATCGAGTCCCGGCTGTTCGCGGAGGAGGCCCACCTCGGATCCGACAAGTTTCTGGCACTTCATACCGCCCTCTCCCACTCCGGAGCGCTTGTGTATGTGCCAAATGGAGTCGAGATCGAAACACCCCTCATGATCTATCATTGGACAACTCAGGAAGGCGTGGCGGTATTCCCGCACACCCTCGTGATCGCCGGAGACAATTCCTCGGTTCATGTTGTGGACATCTTCCAATCGCTCGAAACCGACCTTCCGGCGCTCTGTGTCGCCGCAGGTAACATCTATGCCGGCCCGGGATCCCATGTCTTCCGCAAGTGCGTGCAGAATTGGAGCCGCGAAACCATCTCGTTCCAGGCGGATGCCACCGCCGCCCGCCGCGATTCCACGACTCAGACCCTCGCCGTCAATCTGGGCGGCAGACGCGCCCGCTTCGAAAACCAGTTGCGCATGACCGAACCCGGATCCCACGCGACCATGTATTCGCTCACGGTTGCTCAGGGCGATCAGGAGTTCGATCAACGCACCTTCCAATCCCACGAAGCGCCGCAGGCCGTATCCGACCTTCTCTACAAAAACGCCCTGCTTGACCGCAGCCGGACCATTTTCTCGGGCATGATCAACGTGGCTCCGGACGCCCAGCAGACTGACGCCTACCAAACCAACCGCAACCTGCTCCTCAGCCCGGAGGCCGATGCCAATTCGCTTCCCGGACTCGAGATCCAGGCCAACGACGTCAAGTGCAGCCACGGTGCAACCACGGGACAACTGGACCCGGAAGAGCTCTTCTACATGCTCCAGCGGGGCATCCCGAAACGCACCGCCCAGCAGCTCATGGTCTACGGCTTCTTCGAGGAAGTCCTCGACAAGTTTGAACAGGAGGAAATCCGTGACAACGTGCGCAAGCTTGTGCAAGATAAGTTCCACCTCTGAAGCTCAGGAACACCCAAATCCCGCACCCATCCCATGAACGACGAACGCATTCTTTCCAGAGAGGTCACGGCCACGCTCATTCCGCATGGTGAGCCCTTCACCCTCGATGAAGGCACCCCCGTGGTGATCACCCACCGCCTGGGCGGTAACTTCACGGTCATGACGGATAACGGCATGTTCCGGATCTCCCGTGAGGATGCGGATGCCCTTGGCGAGAATCCTGAAGCTGCTCCTTCAGGATCGTCGACCACGGCTTCCGACCACACGCCCTCCATGGAGGAACTGTGGGATGCCCTCAAGCGGGTGTACGACCCGGAAATCCCGGTCAACATTGTTGATCTTGGCCTTGTATACAGCATCGACCTCCAGAAAAAAGACGGTGGACACCATGTCGAGATGGCCATGACCCTCACCGCACCCGGATGCGGGATGGGCCCGGTCATCGCGGATGACGCCAAGAACCGCCTGCTCGGAGTCGAAGGAGTGAGCTCAGCCAATGTGGAGATCGTATGGGATCCGCCCTGGCATCAGGATATGATCAGCGAGGAAGGCAAAATGGAACTCGGCCTCATCTAGGCCCTCGCATTTCTCCGGTCGCTTTTGCCGGATCAGCCAAGATCATCGTTAACCGGACCACCCCACCATAAAGGACAACATGGATCACGACCCGACCATACGTGAATTGCTGCTCGACCTGCTTTCGGAAGACCAAAAAACCGTTATTCAAGCTGGGAAAAAGCTGAGCGATCTGTGGTCGGGACATAAGGATGATTCTCCCGACTTTGACGGTTCGCTATTCGACAAAAGCACCACTGCATTTGACAAAGCCGTCCATCGGATTCTGCACAGTGAAGGTTTTCCATCGGAAGCATTGCTGCGAAAATGTCTGATGCTTTATGTCGACGGACAAAATCGAAGAGTCGGGTATTTAAATGGTTCAGACTGGATATGCGATCCGGATTGGGATGGCCTGACACTGGGATCCATAACCGGGACCATACTTATGCAGGCCGGAAGCGCTGCGGCGTCGATCAAAGATGAGATTCTTGATGTGATGGACGTGACGGTTGGCGATCCAAACGGTTTGAGCTCAACAAGCCATTTGGATTTGGCCTGTTGGATGCTTTCACAAATGGGACCGGATGGAGCTTCCGCATTCGACAAGGTATTGGACATCTCCATTCAGGATCAGGGTGCGCTGGAGATCAAAGCCGTCATCCACTACTGCGAAAACGATCCCCGGAACGCTGGCAAGCTGATCAAGCGCCTGCGTGAAGTATCGGATGACGACACAGAAGCGCATATTCTCCAGATTCTGGGATCTGTTTCAAAAAACATCCCTGAAACCCGGTCCATCGTGATTCCCGAGCTCACATCCCGGATCAAGCATCCATGCATTCGCATCGTGGCTAATGTCATTGATACACTTTTGTACCTCGATGCGTTCGATTCCTCAATGGAGGAGACCATCCGCCACCGCAGAGAATCTGAAAAGGACAGCGAATGCGACGGGTATTCCAGAAAGCCTCCTGAAGATTTTGGATTGCCGGACAGCCCACTGGACAGGAACAAACTAATGGCTCTGCTGAAAGCAGATGATCCCTATGATCGGGCGTTCGCGGCTGAAAAGCTGAAAACTTTCGCCCAGGAGCCGGATGTGGTATCCGCTCTGATTGAAACACTCAACGACGAAGAGGTAGTTGATGATTTCGAACCTCCATGCATCTACGCGTTGCGCTCGCTCACCTATTCCGGAAAATTCGCGAAGCCGGCGAAAGACCAAGCCATTGAGTGGTTGAAATCCGAGTTTGATGCCGGTAAGAAGGCATGGGAACAGAACCGATACAGTGAAACCAACGGAATAGTATTCGGAGCAGAGACTTTCTACGATGTGGCGGACATAGCCAAACTGATCGGAACCATCGGAAAACCCGCTGCTGACGCTCGTCCGCTGCTCGTCGAATTCGAGCGCTTCCTGACCATCCACGATGTGTATGGCGAAGACACCCGTGTCGAAGCCATCCGGGATGCCCTGGACCGCATCTGATCCACCAGCGCCACCATCCAAAACCTTAGCGAAAACACCTACAGATTACGGATCACGGCACGACAGATTCCCTGGATCAAGAGCTCAGTAGTAGGATACAACTCCGGATAGGACGGATTTTCCGCTTTCAAATAGGGAGTGCCTCCACGGGGATGCACATACCGCTTCAGCGTGGTCTCTCCGTCGATAAGTGCCGCAACAATGTCGCCGTCCCGGGGGATTCCCGGATGCACGACGACCATATCGCCGTTCTGGATTCCCGCGCCGATCATGCTTTCGCCAGTAACCCGCAAAGCGAAGGTTTTGCCTCCCCTTCTGATATTGGCGGTGTGAATATCAACCAAAAGGCGACCCACTTCACCCGAGCTTTCGACCCGATCCGGGTAACCGGCCGCGATGGCTCCATAAACCGGAATCTCCTCAGTCTCCATCGCACCTTCAGGCAACACATCCTCATTGAGGAGTCGAAAAGTTCTCGCCTGACCCGGAATCCGGCTCATGCATCCCTTGCGTTCAAGCGCGCGAAGATGACCCATTACTGCATTGGTGCTCCGGAACCCGAAATGCTCCTGCACATCACGAATACTAGGCCAGAAACCCTCCCGCCCAATGAACTCCCTGAGGTATTCCAGTATTTCCGCCTGCCTTTGGGTCATCTGTTTCATGTGCGATAATAGTGCTCATTTGTTCAAAGATTGCAAGCGTGGATTGAGGACAACACCCAATTTTCTTCATCACCATAACCAACACTGCAAATAATCCGGCCGGCAGGCTTGCATCCCGTTCAAAGCTGACCATCATGCCCAAAATGAAAATTGCTCAGGACACAGCTGTAACCATCGACTACACCCTTCGGAACGACGATGGGGACATTCTTGACCAATCCACAGGGGGAACGCCACTGGTTTACCTGCATGGTCATGGAAACATCATCCCGGGACTTGAAGCCGCTCTTGCTGGGCATTCTGCAGGCGATTCATGTTCTGTTCGGATTGATCCCGAGCAAGCCTATGGACTGGCTGATCAGGCGCTGATTCAAGTGGTGCCTCGTGACCGGTTTCAAGGAGTGGATGCACTGGAAGTCGGGATGCAGTTCCGCGCCCAAACCTCGCAGGGTCCGATCACCATAACGGTGACATCCATTGAAGGCAACGAAGTCACAGTGGATGGCAACCATCCACTAGCGGGAGTGTTCCTCAATTTCGACGTGATCGTGCGCGAGGTTCGCGAGGCAACCCCTGAGGAAATCGACCATGGGCATATTCATTCGGGCAGTTGCTGCGGCGGCAATCATGGAAACTGCGAAAATGGGCACGATGACGACGGTTGTTGTGACGGCAACGGAGGATGCTGCAGCCGGTAATCGCTGCGGATTGTTCCGATTACTGATCTAGTATGGATCATTACATGAACTCTCCTGATCCCGACATCATCCGGATTCAGGAGAGGATAGCCTATTTGGAACAAACGGTCACCGAACTGAGTTCGGTGCTCTACGAACAGCACAAACAAATGGATCGGATCTCCCGCTTGACAGATCTGCTGACCGAAAAGGTGAGATCCATGAAGGAGGGAACACCGGATTCGATCCCCTCGGAGAAGCCTCCCCACTACTGAATTTTGTCAGGGACGGGTATGGATCTGTTTTTCGTAGTGGCCACAATCTGCGCCGCCACAGATACCCCGGATCGGATGGAATTGATTCTCAGTTGTCCGGGAAAAGGCTCAGGTCAACCGCCTCGGCGATGAGCTCATGACCCCGTTCACTCGGATGAAGATGATCCCCGGTATCCGCTTCGGCAAGCAGGCGATTCGGCGACTCCGGGTCGCCTAACGCCTTATCCAGATCGATTACGGCATCAAACCGGCCACTGGTCCGGATCCAGTGATTGACAGACTGCCGGACTTTCTCGTGTGAGGGACTGTCGTAAAATGACTCGCCAAAAGGAAGAATGGTCGCACCGAAAACCTTGATTCCTTTCTCATGGGCCCGATCGATCATGGTTGCATAGGCTTCCGAGAGCTTGTTGACCACCAATTCGGCGTCGCCATCCTGAGACCCACCAATATCGTTCACTCCGTGCAGAATAATCAGCCAACGGACCCCAGCCTCATCCAGCACATCCCGCTCGAACCGGGCAAGGGCGGAAGGCCCTAGGCATGGTTTCAACACACAGTTTCCCCCGATTCCCTTATTCAATACGGCGACATGCCCGAGCTCTCCGGTATTCCGCATCCGCGCGGCCAATTGATCGGGCCAACGGTTCTGGCGATTCGTTCCCGATCCACGCCCATCCGTGATCGAATCGCCAAGAGTCACAACTGCGGCAGCGTCAGGCCGGTTGGCGACGTCAATCCCCGAAATCACATACCAATGATCCGTATGAATAGCATCCGGCATTTGCGGAGCCTCAACCTCATTTCCGGAAACAATGAACGACGTGGTGCGCGACCCCGGATGTCCGGTCAAATCAGAGGGAACCTCCCCGAAATACAACGTAATGGCGATTTCACTTCCGGGCTCAAGGTCATACGCAAGCGGGTCTGAGGTCACATAGGATCCAACCTCGATTGCGATCGATTCATTGCCGTCGAACAATACGGCATGAGAAGTTCCGGCATCGACAACATCCATCCCGGCGGAATCGGCAATACGTGCCGATGATACCAGAAGCGGAGCATTCCCATACTCATTGGACAAGTGCAACCGCAACTGATCTCCACCAATCGAAACACGCACCACCTGCCTCAAGCTATTGGATGAAAGCCCAGGCTCTGGAGGCATGTTATGGGGCTCCACCAGTTGCAATGCCGTGCTCCATGTTCCTACCCAGGATACAGGACTGTCCGGCCCGGATTGCATATGACAGCAACCTGCAATAGCTGAACCAATAGCCGACAATGCTGCCAGCAATCCAATAATATGTTTATGCATGGACAAAGACTCCAGTTTGGGGATATCAAAAGCATCAACCTGAATTCGACCGATGCCGGAAATCCGGATGATGTGGGGAATGTTCCATATTGAACGATGACTGTATTACGGTCAAATGCGAATACTCCCTTTTTCGCATACCCAATCCATCTATTGACCGCGGGTCTATGGTTCGTCCGGATGCCCCCAGGACTCCACAAGTGGACGAGCCGACGGAGTCGGGAACCCGCCCCCTTCATCTTTCAAATGACCATCGATCAGATTGCGCTCCGGGGGCCTCCGATTATCGGGGCTTGATTCGGACCAGAGTTTTAAACTAAACTGAAGCCAACGAATTCCTCCTATGAAACCCTTCCGACTGCTTTCTGTTCTTATTATCATGCTTGTGGTGATCGGCTGGATTACCTACGCCCAATTCGGAAATCTGGTCCGGAAAGGACTGGAAACCGGCGGCCCGATGGTGCTTGGAGTTCCGGTTAGCGTGGAATCCATCCACATGAGCCCGCTCGGAGGCAAGGCGGACATCGACACAATGGTCATCGGTAATCCAGAAGGTTTTGAGACCCCGCATTCCTTCAAACTCTCGAGCTTCAAACTTGATCTGGAGCCAAAGACCCTCTTTGGCGACACCATTCACATCCGCGACCTCACCATCTCCGGAGCCGACATCATTTGCGAGGGCCTGATGGCCGACAATCACCGGGCAATCATGGAGAACCTCAAGAAAAAGCCCGGCACCAAGGATAAGAAAACCACCGGTTCAAAAGACAAAAAAAGTGGACGTCAAAAACGCTTCATCATCGATTCTTTCTCGTTTTCCGGGGCAAACATGTCGGTCATGATCGACGGGACTGAAGTAACCCGTATTGTGTTTCCCACCATCACCTTGAAGGAAATCGGATCAAAGGGATCGGGAGTCACCGCAGCAGAAGCACTCTCCCAGATCTACGCCGCAGTCATGTCGGAGACATCAAAAACCATCACGATCAACACCGAAGACATTCAGAAAATACTCCAAAGCCGCCTCAAAGAATTCGGGATCAACGACGTAAACCAACTGCTCAAGGAGCCATCCAAAGCACTCAGCAATCCCGAAACCGCCGAAAAGCTGCTCGAGCAACTCGGCTCCATGCTGAAATCTGCTCCGGACCGGGAATGATTTTGGATTGATTTTCTTACCCTTTGTATGTGGAACTGATTCCATGTCTAGGGTACTCATCATTGGAGCAGGCGGAGTTGGCCGGGTTGTCACCCACAAATGTGCACAGGTCCCGGAAGTATTTGATGCGATCTGTCTGGCAAGCCGCACAGTCAGCAAGTGCGAGGTGATCGCATCCGAGATCAAAAGACCGATTGAGGTAGCCGCACTGGATGCGGATGATCCTGCCCAAACTGCTGCACTGATCCGGAAGTTCCAGGCGGATCTGGTGATCAACGTAGCCCTTCCCTATCAGGATCTGGCCATTATGGATGCTTGCCTCGAAACGGGAGTCGCCTACGTCGATACCGCCAACTACGAACCACGCGATGAAGCCAAATTCTGCTACAAGTGGCAATGGGAGTATCATGATCGTTTCAAACAAAAAGGACTCCTTGCGCTGCTGGGATCGGGATTTGATCCGGGGGTCACCAATGTGTTCACGGCGTGGCTCCACAAACACGAATTCGACACCATTCACCAGCTCGATATCATTGACTGTAACGCCGGAGACCACGGCCACGCATTTGCCACCAACTTCAACCCGGAGATCAACATCCGCGAGATCACTCAACGCGGGAAATACTACGAAGACGGGAAGTGGATTGAAACCGATCCCCTTTCTGAATCACAGCTTTGGGATTTCCCGGAAGGGATAGGACCCAAAAAGATCTACCTACTCTATCACGAAGAACTCGAATCTCTGGTCAAGCACTTCCCCGGCATCCGCAAAGCCCGTTTCTGGATGACCTTCGGGGACTCTTACCTGACGCACCTGAAGGTGCTGCAAAACGTGGGCATGACCCGCATTGATCCAGTTCCCTACAAAGGAACAGAGATCATCCCGATCGAGTTCCTGAAGGCGCTGCTTCCCGATCCGGCTTCACTCGGAGCCACCACAAAAGGAAAAACCTGTATCGGTTGTCTGGTCGAAGGGACCAAGGACGGCAAACCCAAGAAGGCCTTTCTCTACAACGTGTGCGACCATGAGGAATGCTACCGCGAGGTCAACGCACAGGCGATCTCCTACACGACGGGGGTTCCCGCCATGATTGGAGCGATGATGGTTGCGACGGGAGCCTGGAAGGGAAGCGGAGTCTTCAACATGGAGCAATTCGATCCCGATCCTTTCATGGAAAAACTGAATATTCACGGCCTTCCATGGAAGCTCACGATCTTGTAACCATTGCGGCTCAGGCACCTGACTCCGCATTTGTGATTCACCGACAATCCCTGATCGCCAACGCATCCCTGATTCATAAGGTAGCGGAAGCATCGGGGAGTTCCATTCTTCTGGGCCTGAAGGGATTCGCATGCCACGCTGCGTTTCCTCTACTCAAGCCATACGTTGGAGGCGTATCCGCCAGCTCGCCGCACGAGGCACGTCTGGCGAGGGAGGAAATGGGGGGCGAGGTTCACGTCTATTCTCCAGCTTACTCGGATTCCGATATCCGGACGCTTCTGCCATTGGTTGATCACATCGTCTTCAATTCTGTGAGCCAGAAGCTTCGGTTCACCCCCGATGTCAAGGCATGCGGCAAGCCAATCAGCATCGGAGTGAGGATTAATCCAGAGCATTCCGAGGCCCATACCCCACTCTATGATCCATGCTCACCCCGTTCCCGTCTTGGCATCCGCAGAAAGGATTGGGACGAACAAGCACTTTCTGACGTCGAGGGACTGCACTTCCACTCGTTGTGCGCTTCGACTTCACATGCGCTCGAGCGCACACTGGATGCGGTTTCAAATCGCTTCGGAAGCATACTCAACCGCATGCGCTGGTTCAACTTCGGCGGCGGCCACGCCATCACCCGCCCCGACTATGACCGGGATCATCTGGTCTCGATCCTGCGCAAATGGCAGGATCGTTTTCCGAATACCCGCATCTACCTTGAGCCGAGCGAAGCATTCGGAGTCCACACCGGGGTATTGAAGGCCAAAGTTTTGGACATCCTGCCCGCTCCGGAAAATGGACACCCCATAGCGATGCTGAATGTATCGGCCACAGCGCACATGCCCGACACGCTTGAAATGCCATACCGACCGGATGTCCACGGCGCGGATCACCCCGGAGTGCTGCCCTTCACCTACACACTCGGAGGCCAGACTTGTCTCGCCGGCGATGTCATCGGGGACTACTCGTTTGAAAAGCCGCTCCAGATTGGAGATCCGGTTCTGCTCATGGACATGACCCATTATACCATGGTGAAAACCACCTTCTTTAATGGAGTAAAAATGCCGGCCATCGCGCTCTACGACTCGGATACGCTCTCAATCGATGTGGTCAGAATCTTCGGCTACGAAGATTACCGTGACAAACTCAGCTGAGACACCCGTCTCCAACAGACAAGCATCCATGCGCCGCCTGTTTATCGCACTTTTTCCTCCACGTGAAATCGCGGAGGATCTGGCATCCCTTCAACCGACAGAGGATCGGCAGTTTACGGCCGTCCGGTGGAAACCATTGCACCACATGCACGTGACCCTCAAGTTCATCGGGGAGGTCCCCGAGGAAATCGAGGAATCGATCCGGCAAAAACTTGCGGCCATTGAAGTCCGTCAGTTTCTGGTGACCTTTGGCGGGATGGGAGTATTCCCGCCCAAAGGATCACCGAGCATCATTTGGGCAGGACTTTCCAAAACCCATCCTCACCTCTTTCAACTGCACAAAAAGATCGAAGATTCCCTTCTTCAGATTGGAATCCCGGCAGATCTCAGAGCATACCACCCCCATCTCACCCTCGGCCGGTGTCAAGGAGTCTCGGAAGAAATCGTGCAGCAGTATTTAAAACGCCACCGGGAA
The DNA here is from genome assembly GCA_033813415.1 of Opitutales bacterium. Classification (GTDB taxonomy): domain Bacteria; phylum Verrucomicrobiota; class Verrucomicrobiia; order Opitutales; family JAFGAQ01; genus JAFGAQ01. Next base: position 26,307 of record JAPXRV010000011.1, read on the forward strand.
TTCAACGGGCCCACATGGAAAATCGACCGGTTTTTCCTCATGCACAGCCTCCCGAAGGCCAATGGGCACAGCTATGTCCCGCTCGATGAATACCCGCTCCTCACCGGCTGAACGGCAAACCACGCTCCTGTCCGTGTTATCCCGCTTCGGATAAGGCAAAACATTATTGATACCCCAACAACCCATCCCGAATTCACAAGGGCTGAATTCTCTGAAAATCCGGGCTTAAGACGTCCCGGTTTACACCGAAGATTCAAGAGTCCGCATCGGACCCGAAACGATGGTATTTTTTACGTTTATGAATCTCCTGCAGAACCTGAACATCCGAACCAAACTGTATCTCTTGCTTCTGCCACCCCTGGTCGGCTTGATAGCGCTGGCTTCGATTCTCGTGAGCCAATCCATCAGCCGCACTGCCCAAACCCGGGAGCTGTCCAAGCTGGTGGCCCTCAGTATCGAAAACGCCAAACTCGGTAATCTGCTGACCGAGGAGCGGAAATACGGAAACTTCATGCTCTGGGATCACGAAGCGGGAAACTTTGCCAGTCGCGACCGACACATCGCTCCGTTCAAAAAGTCCATTGAAAATACCGATACGGTGATCCGGGAGATCAACGCCATAACAAAGACCATTGACTGGCAAAGCCTTGAGCCCGCGTTCACCGATATGCTCAACAAATATCTCGATGAATTGAAATAGATCGATGGGTTCAGAAAGAGCACCTTCGACTATTCGGGAAAACGGGACCCGCGCTATGAGTGGTACACCAACACCGCTGCTGCCGCAGGATCGCTTCTGGGCCTCATTTCCTACCAGACAACCGAATCCACCCTCACGCGCAAAGTGCAAGCATACGAGATATTCCTCAACATGCGCACCAAGTTTGCCAGTGCAATTTCGCTCACTTCCCATCTTGTAAGAGAAGACAGCATTCCCGTCCGGTGGTTTGGTGATTTCGGGGGACACTACCGTCACTTTCTCGCACTTCGGGACCAGTTCAACTACACCGCGGATGCTGAGTTGGTGGACGCACTGCGCGAGGGCATGCAACAGCGCGACTTTGACATGACCCTGAAACTGCTCTTCTGGATGGAAAACCTCGAACGTGTCGATGGAGGATTTGACCTCCACGAGGCAGTCAGGGAACTCCCGTATCCGGGAGACCGGCAAAGACTCATGGACTACACGGAGACCATGTTTAACGAAACACTTCCGGATATCCTGAACGGGATTCAATCCGTTCTGGAAAAAGACCTAACCACCTACGCGGAACGCCACATCGATCAATTGATATCCACACGCAACCGGATCCTTTCCTTCGGAATCCTGGTGGTCATCCTGACGCTTCTTGCCAGTGTTCCAATCATTTCGGCCATAACGCGGCGCCTACGGAAGGTTCAGATCCGGATGGACGACATAGCAACCGGTGAAGGAGACCTCACCCAAAGACTCGAAGTTCAGGGCAAGGACGAAATCGCGCGGCTATCCCTCAGTTTCAATCTATTCGTAGACAATATCGTCTCGGTGCTCGAACTGATCCAATCAACCAACGCCCGGCTCGAACAGTCCAGCGGCGTGATGCTCGGATCAGTCCAGGAGATGAACACGGTGTCCCGATCGACCGATGGTCAGATCCGTGAGGTCACCCGAAGCGCGAACACCATGAAAGCAGCCAATAAGGACATGTCCGATGCAGCCATGGACATCGCCGGTGCAAGCAATCAGCTCGCGGTTGCAACAGAGGAGTTATCCAACTCGATTCATGAGATCGCCAAGACCTGCTCAGAGGAATCCACCGTTTCGGAAAAAGCCAAGAAACAGGCGGAAATCGCTCAAAGCGTAACCGCCAACCTCATGGACTATGCACGCGAGATCAACTCCATCGTGAAAATCATTTCCGACATTGCGGCACAGACTAATCTGCTTGCGCTGAATGCAACCATCGAGGCAGCCAGCGCGGGAGAAGCTGGAAAGGGATTTGCGGTGGTCGCGAATCAGGTAAAGGAACTCGCACGGCAGAGCGCGGGAGCTACCGAGAAGATTACCCGTCAGGTTGAGCAAATCCAAACAGCATCCAGTTCGTCATTTGATGCGATCTCCGAGATTTCGAAAATCATCGATCAGGTGAACCACTACTCCATGTCAATCGCGTCGGCAGCCGAACAGCAATCCGCGACAACCAACGAAATCGCCCAGAGTGTGAGCAACGTGTCGAATCAGGTCACCCGCCTTTCCGACAAGATATCCGCATTCTTTGAGTCGTCCGGAACAATCTCAGAACGGCTGAAGGACGCGGCAGAGGCGTCTACCCGCATCCTTCAGGAAACAGAACGGATCAAGCTTCAGGCAAACGACCTCAACTCCATCGAAGAGGAAAACAAGCACCTGATCTCCCGCTTCAAGCTGAAAAAATAGATAGCAAGCGGATCAGCTCAGGCGGGTGCGGAGCAACCTATCCGCACCCCGGATAATGAAGAGCATCCGGGTTATCCAGCTGCCTGGATGCAGCCAATCAAGCGCGCTTTCTCCAAGAGGCCACAATCTCTTCAAAAATCTGCCTCAACGGAATGGTGATATCCCACTCCGGGTAGTGACTGCGCATCTTGTTGAGATCGCTGTAATAGCAGATGTGATCACCGATCCGGTTTTCTTCCACATACTGGTAACGCATCGGCTTCCCGGAGATCTGGCCAACCAGGTCAAATGCCTCCAGAATCGAGCATGCGTTTCCTTTGCCTCCACCGATATTGTAGACTTCTCCTTTGCGCGGGTTCCGGATGAAAGCATGAATAAACCGGGCCACGTCCTGTGAATGGATGTTATCCCTTACCTGCTTTCCCTTGTAACCAAAAACCCGATACTCACGGCCTTCAAGGTTACACTTCACCAGATAGCTGAGAAATCCGTGAAGCTCCACACCGGTGTGATTCGGGCCGGTCAGGCACCCGCCGCGCAGGCAACAGGTATTCATCCCGAAGTAGCGCCCGTATTCCTGCACCATCACATCGGCAGCGACCTTTGAAGCACCGAACAGGGAATGCTTGCTTTGATCGATAGAAAAAGTCTCGGGAATTCCATTCTCATAGATGGGATCCGCATAGTCCCAACGGGTGTCAAGTTCCTTGAGCGCGATTGTATTGGGCCTGTCCCCATACACCTTGTTGGTCGACATGTGCGCAAACGGAGCAGCAGGCACGTGCCTGCGAACCGCTTCGAGCATGTTGAGCGTGCCGACCGCATTCGTGTCGAAATCATCAAATGGAATCGCCGCCGCTCGATCGTGTGAAGGTTGAGCAGCCGTGTGAACAACACAATCGGGTTTCACTTTTGCAATCAGGGCATCCACTCCGGCCCGATCCCGGATGTCCAATTCATGATGCTCGAACCCGGGCAGGGTATTGATAAGGCGTTCCTGATTCCACCGCGTATCACCACTGGGGCCGAAAAACACAGCCCGCTGGTTATTGTCAACTCCATGGACAGTATATCCGAGTTGAGAGAAATACACACAGACTTCGGAGCCGATCAGGCCTGACGAACCGGTAACAAGGATGCTTGGCATATGGGTAGTATGTTTTGGCGCAATTAAGCGAAAAGCGCAATGGATTTTATCCGGTCGAGATAACGTTTTCCGATGGCGGTGCGCGAATACCCCTCCGCAATAGATTGTCTTGCACACTCTCCAACCCTGCGTCCAGCCTCCGGATCCTCAACCAGACGCCTCATGCAGGAGGCAGCAACGTCAACATCCGGATCAGCCCATATCTCACCCTTCGAATAAGGCCCCACATTGCGTTCGAGTTCAATCAGTCTTGCCGGAACAGGAAATCCATTCTCCGTATTCACAAACTCGGATGTGGCCGACCAATCCGTCGAAATAACCGGCTTTCCCAATGCCATCATTTCGGCAACTCCCAAGCCAAAACCCTCTGAGCGGTGCAGCGACACAAAGGCATCACACGCCCACTGGAGACGGGTTAACTCTTCGCGTGTCATCGTCGCATCGACGATGCGCACATTCGCCAAACCCTCGCAAAGCCCCTCCAGCCGCCGGCGTTCCAACTCTCCATAACCTCTGCCATGAACCTTGATCACCAACCCGGCATTCGCACGCAATGGATCGCCGGACGGAAAAGCCTCGGCATAAGCCTGAATAACCGCCTCCGGGTTCTTTCGCGGTGAATAGCTGTTGAAATCGAAAGCGAAAAGAAAGTGATACACGCCTTTAGGCAAACCCAGTGAACGGGCAACGTCGGAAGCGCTTTCCGAAGGCTTGGCAACCTCGACCGCATGCGGCATGGTCAATACCGGCACCGGCAATTTCGCTGACATCGCTTTCCGACAAAAGTCCGATGGACACCAGATTTCATCAAACTCGCGTGCAAAAGGAACCCATGCGTCCGGAAACTCCGGTAATTCCCAAGCCCAATACCCGATCCGGTATCGTTTCTTGTCCATTTCCACGGGATGCGCCTTTGCCAGATCCAAAGACTGTGGAGCATCCAGATGGGCGATCGTAATGCTGCCCTTTCCGGGCTCAACAAGTGGATCCGTCCACAACTCCGGCAAAGTAGCCCCATTCAACTTGAGTCGCATGTCGACCGCATCCACTTCAAGACCGACAGATCGAGCGGCCCGGCAACAAGCCCTTGCGGATTCCCCAACTCCCAGAATTCCGTGAAACCATCCAATCACCGACACGCCCAAACCACTTCCTCGAAACACGGCATCCCGATCAAAGCGCTGCCGGGTTCCCTCCAGATACACAAATGGAACCCCGTTAAGAGCAATCGCATGAAGCCGGACACTGCGGTTACGCTCCTGCTTCCGGAATGGCTGCAACCATTCCCGGAGCCGCTTCGGTATAAGCGGCATGTGCTCCCATTTTCGCCCTAGCATGGCCAGAAAATTGGTCCAACACACACCCTTCAAGCGCAGTTCCAAACAATGCCTGCCCCCTCTTTTGACAAGTCCGGAAACCCGCACTTCATGCTCGTGGCAAAACGATTGCCCTGCGGGCAATGAAAGATCCGAAATGCGTCTACCATCGAGGTAGAGTGAGTATCCTCTCCGCCACAGATCGCCCCCACGCTCTGAAGCACAATCGTCAGACTGCCCCTCCACTGTGATTCTCCGAACCGGATCAGCGGACATGAACCCGATCCGGGCTTTCGACCGCATCCAGCATCCGCCTTCCGCCGAAGGATAGAAACCGCTGATGTTAAACCTGTTATTCACGCTGTATCGCCGCAGTTGAATCCATATCCGGAAAAGAAGGCTATCCGGATCACATCCAATCAGCCAACATTCCGAAACCTTTGATCAAAAAAGCTAAAACCAACCCTCGTGACAATCTCCGAATCCCGCCCAATCCCAATCCTTTACAAGGCTCCATGCTTATCCGACCCGGTCACCATGTGTTCCGATTCACGGTCAGGTCTGGGACTCCCCGGCGGTTGAAGCAGCCAACCGGACCATGAGATCCTCAAAAGGAGCATATCCTTTGAGCTGTGCGAGATCCTTGTCCTGCATGAGCCAGTTGAGATCACGGTATCCAAGGTCCAACGCTTTTTGAAGCACCGCAACCGCCTCATCCCGCTGGCCGGTCAGTGCAAGGCTGCACGCAAGGTTATAGTGGACAAGAGGATCATCCGGACGACAATCCCGAAGCCGTTTGTCCATAGAAAGCCCTTCATCGATCCGGCCTACCTTGGTGTAAAGATGCGCCAATAACTCGATCACCCGTTCATCCGCGGGATTACGGGCATCCAGCTGCTCATAAAACGCGATTTCGAAATCCAGATCCCGTTCCATGCTGCACAATCCCTTACTCATCCTACAAACTTGGATGCCGAAGGAACTTCAGGAACCTCAACTCCTTCGGACGGACGGGCTTCGATCTGCAAACGCATCGACACCACCTTCATCCCAAGACGGGCGGCAACCGCTTTACCATACCACTCCATAAAGGGGGCATCCACCTCAATGATGCGGTCCGTATCCTTGCAGATCACCTGCGCCTTGAAAGTGGTCGCATTCCGGTGAGATACGTAAAACAGATAATCCTTTCCGATGTCCACCTCCTTGATCAATCCGCTTTCGGTAAGAATCGGCAACGTCCGGTAGACGGTCGCGCGGGATACTGAACGGTCAATCAAACGAGCCTTGGTCAACAAATCCTCAGCCGTGAAATGGTCATCCGAATAATAGGCTGCCCGGAAGATGGCCTGCCGCTGATTGGTGACGCGAAGATTATTGGCTCCGAGAAAGGATTTGAATGTGCTCCAGGAATCACTTCCTTCAATATCGATCGAAGCTTCCACGTTTTTGTCTTCCGTCATAAGGTTCAGGTTCGATCTCATTGAGGCAAATCCATCGCGCGCTGGCAACCCAAATGCGACCAACACATTGAACCTGATCTTGTTTCGTAATCGCTCCAGCTTTCCGGAGTCACGTATTGACTCTCTAAGCCCCTTGATGCGGATCGTTATAAATGGTACCCGATCGGGGATTCGAACCCCGGACCAATTGATTAAGAGTCAACTGCTCTGGCCAGCTGAGCTAATCGGGCACTGCAATAAAAGCGGTTGATCTTTCGCGGCGGCGCACATCTGTCAAACAAAAAAAGGACATTTTTGTGATCCCCAGCCCTACCGAGCAAAAAAGAGAAATCACTTCAGACGATCGACTCCCATTCCCCGAATTCAACCCCGCCCACTGTTGCCGATTCACGGTTCATGGGGATCGCCAGCATCGAGGGGCAAATCAGGCGTCTCCGGATCAAACCCGTGCAAGGTCTGTTCCGGGTCCTGAGGATCCTTCATGACCTTGATCACGCACCACCCGAACAGCAGCGTCACGGCTCCCACAGAGCCCAACAGAATGGCCCAACCTCCACTTGTCATGACTGACGCCTGCCTCCTTTCCGGTGAAAACTACGGTATTTCTCCACGCCCGAGACCATGAGCGTGAAGAAAACGCCGACCAGCATGATCAACGACACACTCATCCATGCCACCCGGTTGGGATTCGTTCCAACCAGGTCCGTGACATAAGAACTCAATGCGGATTCGCCGTTGAAATTCACTCCCAACACATTGAATACGATGAACAGGATGAACACCCCGATTAGAAACAAAGGGGTGACGTATTTCATGATCGGACCGAAAATCCGTGGGATCGAAATGGATGCACCACGATGTGCTTCAACAAGCCCACGATCGACTCCCCAAACCCATCCAAACAGAATAATCTGGAAGGTCGCCATCACGAAAATCAAAAAGGTTCCTGCCCAGAAATCGAGTGTATCCAATGCCTTCAATCCTTCGCTGAAATAGATGACAAAAAGCGTACCCATTGCCGTGATCATCCCAAGGATTGCAACGGATTGACGTCGATTGATGGCCAAGGCTTCCTCCAGGAACGCAATTCCGGGCTGAAGCATCGACAACGAGCTGGTGACTGCCGCTAAAAACAAAAGGAAGAAAAAGAGGAAACCAAACACCTGCCCTCCGACCATCTCCGAAAAAACCAAAGGCAAAACATGAAACCCGAGCGAAAAGGTGCTCATTCCCGCTCCAGCAAGCCCAGCCACTCCGAGGAAGGCAACTGCCGCCGGCACCGTGATCAGACCGCCCAAAGCCACTTCACAGAACTCATTGGCACTGGTGGCGGTCAATCCACTCAGAACCACGTCATCATCGCGTTTGAGGTAACTCGCATAAGTCAGGATGATCCCGAATCCAATGGACAATGAGAAAAAGATCTGCCCCGACGCCGCCAGCCACATTTGCGGGTTGAGAAGCTGCTTCCACACACTCAATTCGACCACCCTATACTGATCCGATTGCGCCATCGTTTCCGCCTCCTTCCGAAGCCGGGGGCCCACGATCTCCGAAACACGGACCCACCGCACCGATCCATCATCGCTGGGCACCGATTCCTCAAGGTAAACCTTGGTTGGATTCCACATGAAGCCCAATCCATTCACCACATTGTTTTGAGGAGTCTCCGGATGCGGGGCACCCAGCGTCAAAACACGGATCAGGATAACAAAGGCCAACAGCAGCAAGGTCGGCATCGCGTATCGGCAAAACCATTCGATCCCTTTGGAAAGGCCGCGGTAAATCAACAGGAAATTCAGAATAAAAACCACGATCAGATACACTCCGACCTGATCCACATTGAACCCCAGCGCACTTCCATTCTCCGAGGCACCGGTAAACTTCGAAAAGAACGCACCCGCATCCGCCACACTCCCGAAATGCAGCCGTCCAGTCAGGGTGTTCACGGCATACCCGAGGCACCACGACTCGATATAGACGTAATACATGTAGATGATAACGGGAATGACCAAACCGAGCACCCCGACATACTTCGGCATCGGGTGCCGGGAAAAAACATTGAACATCCCCGGACATGAGTTGAAGCCCTCGCGCCCGGCCCGACGCCCCATCGCCCACTCCGCCCAACAAATCGGCAGCCCAATGAGCAGAAAGGCGGTGATGTAGGCGATCATGAAGGCACCACCACCATACTGTGCCGCATTGCCGGGAAATCTCAGGAAATTCCCAATACCGACCGCACTTCCCGCAACGGCAAGGATTACGCCGATTCGGCTATTCCATCCATCCTTTTTATGAATGCTTGAAGCCATGCTGGCCCCAAAGCCTGCACATCGTGTGCCATACGTCAACGGAAAGCTGAATCCGCTCAGAGAAACAGGTGAACAAATTCGTGATCAACCAGCCTGATCAGCCGTGGACTGTTCAACAATAGTGTCCAGCATCGCCTCCACGCACTCAATATTCGCATCGGGTAGGATCCCGTGCCCGAGGTTGAAGATGTGTCCACGCAGGGATCCTACAGACCCCAACACCTTGCGGGTCTCAGCCACCACAGATTCGGGGTCTCCATTCAGCAGTTCAGGATCCAGATTTCCCTGAACCGCATAAGCCCGCGCCGGATCCGCTTCTGCCCACCTCCGCAGCGAAACCGATGAGTCCAGACTGAACACTCTGGCTCCGGTTGACTTCCATTCCTCCCGATAGGCTGACATTCCTTTCGAAAACAGAATGACTGGCACATCGTTTCCCACCTCCGAAATAATGTCCCGGATCCATCGAATGGACCATTTCTCATAGGTCCCATCCGGACATGCACTTCCCCAGGAATCAAATACCTGAATGGCGTCCACTCCCGCGGCCACCAAAGCCCGGAAATAAGAAATTGTCGCCTCAGTAATCCGTTCCAGCAATTGCTCAAGCAGCGATGGGTCGCGGACCGTCATCTCACGGATCGTGGCGAAGTCCCGGGAGGAGCCACCTTCCACCATGTAGGTCGCCAAGGTCCATGGAGATCCGCCAAATCCCAGCAAAGCCCGTTCTCCGCCCAGACGCACCTTCACCCTTTTAGCCGCATCCAGAACATAACCCAACCGATCCATGATCGATCCAGGTTGCAGGCGCATCAGGTCTTGTTCAGTGGCAAACTGCCACTCCATCCCGATCCCGCCTTCATCACGGAAGGAATACGCCATCCCCATGGCCTCAGGAATCACGAGAATGTCGCTGAAAAGAATCGCAGCATCCAGAGACGGAAACCGCAAAATGGGCTGAATGGTCACTTCGGAAGCAACCTCCGGCTGAGTAACCATTCCCCGGAACCCATACACAGCCTTCATCGCCCGATACTCAGGCAGGTATCGCCCAGCCTGCCGCATCACCCAAACCGGAGTCCGGTCCACCGGTTTCAGTTCAATCGCACCCAGAAATCGTTCTCTTCCATTCATAACAATAGGCTGCCGTGACCCGAACCGGATCATTTCGCGACCTGCCCTCCTGTCAATGCTCCAATGCGTCACCAATCCCTTTTATCCATTCCGAAATGCGAGCCCTTCACAGCATTTAAGCCAGCGGTATTCGCGTGAAAAGAAATCCCGGATTTTGCACCGGATCACACAACTTTTCATCGATCTCCGTTTTTTGATCCGATTCCTTCTGATAATTGCTAACGAATTTCTCAAGCTGCTACTTATCAGATAGTTCTGAACCGATTCCACCCGATCGAAATAACCTCATTAGACGCATTCCGTTAAATAATTTAACCAATAAATCGACCCCCAAATGCCGTCACAAATATTTGTTCCAAGCATCTTGCTTCACCACCCGATTTATTTCTTATTTCCAGTCAGACCGTAATTGAGGTTGGAGGAAAACCGGTTAAAAGATAGGAATGAAGAGGCCCGGGTGAGGACCCGGGCCTCAATTCGTTTACAGCTATCGCACACGATTACCGCAGGATCAGTCTGATACCCTCCGTCCGGGTCATCGAACTGCCACGAAACCAATACCAAACAGGGTCATTCTATGATTATCAGAATATTAGACTACACTTTTATCGTATACCGCCGATTACAAATATAACCAATTTGAATTCGGGCAGCCGTGCCTGAATAAACACGTGTAACTACGATGAAGCAAAACTGGACCATCCGAACAAAACTCCTCAGCCTTTCAACTCTGATTCTCCTACTGACGGGAATCACGCTCAGTTACATATCCTACCGGAGCGCGACTCGATCTGGAGCCGGACTGGTTCATTCGGCCCTATCATCCAAACTCGAGGGCGATATCCGCAGTGCACACAACTACGCCCGCCTTCATTACGGATCCATCCGTATGTCCGATGGCAAACTTGTGGACGGACAAATGTCCCCGATCGACAATCGCTTTGAGCTGGTCGATGAACTCCAAAAGGATCTGGGAGTGGTGGCCACTATCTTCGTGAAAGACGGAATGGATTTCCGGCGTATCACCACCAATGTCCGGACATCATCGGGAGACAGAGCCGTGGGTACAATGCTGGGGTCTGACAGTGCCGCTTTTGATCCGGTCACAAATGGGCAAAGATTCATCGGACAGGCTTCCATTTTAGGCAAAAACCACCTCTGCGTTTACGATCCACTTCTGGATGCTCACAACCGCGTCATCGGAATCCTCTTTCTAGGGGTTTCAGATGAGGAACAAAATGCGATGATCCGGTCCGGGATGAATCAGATGCTTACCACCATCGGCATTGCCTTCTGTGTTGTCTTTGTTCTGGCATTTGTAGCTCTCTACGGAATGAGTCAGCTGATCAGCCGCCCCATTATCGAGACCACGGCTATGCTCAAGGATATAGCCCAGGGAGAGGGTGACCTCACCCGACGCCTCAAAGTAAGCTCAGGGGATGAAGTCGGCGAACTCGCACGCTGGTTCAATGTCTTCATCGAAAAAGTCCATCACATTATCCGGGACGTCCAATCCAGCACAGATACATTGTCCCATGCTCTCAAACAATTGAATGCTGCAGCTGCCGAAATTGCCACTAATTCGGAAAACATGAGCCATCAGGCAAACACCGTCTCCGCTGCTACTGAAGAATCCAATGCCAATATCAATTCCATTTCATCTGCCGCCGAAGAAATGTCATCGTCAATGAGCGTAGTGGCCTCTGCTGTTGAGGAACTGAGCGCATCCATCAGCGAGGTGACCCGTGCATGCCAAAAGGAATCCGACATCGCAGAACGGGCTCAGAATGAAGCGGATGAGGCCCGCCAACTCATGCAGGGTCTAGCCGAAGCCGGCACTTCGATTGGCAGGATTGTGGATCTTATCCAGCAAATCGCAGGGCAGACCAACCTTCTCGCCCTCAATGCCACGATCGAGGCCGCATCCGCAGGCGACGCAGGCAAGGGCTTTGCCGTCGTGGCTAACGAAGTGAAAGATCTCGCACGCCAGACTGCGACAGCCACCGACGACATCCGCCGTCAGGTCGAATCCATGCAGGAAAGCACCCGTCGTGCGGTGGATGCCATTCAAACCACGAGCAATGTGGTCGGTGAGGTTAACGATCTCTCCCACTCCATTGTAACGACTATTCGCGAGCAGGACGTCGCAGTAGGGGAGATTGCGCGAAGCGTCTCCGGCGCGAATGACGGAGCCAGGGATGTAGCAAGAAATGTTGCAGAATCAGCATCGGCACTCACCGAAGTCGCCCAGTCCATAACCAAAGTCAACGAGGCGGTATCGGAGACCGCACACGGCATCAACCAGGTCAACGAAAGTGCGGACGAACTCTACCAGCTCGCCTCGACCCTGAGCGCGATTGTGAAGCAGTTCAGGATCTGATCCAAACCAAGCGACAGGAGTATCCAGAATCGACTTCAGCCGGATTTCCCACAATCCTGCCCATTCCATAGTGGATACCATCGGGAAGCATTCACCCCGTTTGCGTTGCCAATACCAATTCTCCCGAGGCCTCCTGGCTATGTCCAGATCCGATCCTGGATGGAACATAAGAGTCCTCGATGATAAACGGAGAAAGTGCTCATATTCTCCCATTCAGCACCTCCATCCTGTCCGATGCTTTTGGAAAACCGACACCTACCGATAGCAGCCGGTAAGGACTTGTCTTTTTTTGATTTCCAGAATTGGGAGCTTTGTGCAATCATCCCTAATAAAAGATGCTGTTCGTTCGTAGCGTTCATGAAACCAACAGTCCAACTGCAACCCAATCCGAAGGTGCCATCCGGAAGCATCCTCTGATTAATGCGCAGAAACTGCCCAACACAAACCTTCATCCATGAACCATGAATCCGAAGAATTCTCATCCGCTTGGGTCGACGATGCCATTCGTCGCCATGGCCCACCCCTCACATGTTACGCACGCAGCATCGTACACCGCAGCGACAGCGCAAGCGATTGCGTTCAGGATACCTTCATCCGTATGGCCCAACGCCCCAGAAAGCCGGACGAAATCCTGCGCCCTTGGCTTTTCAAAGTATGCCGAAACCGTTGCCTCGATTGGCTTAGAAAGGAGAAGCGCATGAAACCCCTCGGCACCCATGAAGCAACATTGGAAGACGGTACGGCCACTCCGGATCAGGCCGCTGAGGTCTCCGACTCCACCCGGACTGTCCTTGCGCTGATCGATGAACTCACCCCGACCCAACGCGAAGTCATGCGACTCAAATACCAGGCGGGTATGAGTTATCAGGAAATCGCCACCGTCACAGGACGAAGTGTCAACCACATCGGCGTGATCCTGCATGAAAGTATGCAGGCACTCCGCCAGAGCATCCGGCGCCAAAGCGATCTGTTGGGCGCCCCACTCCGCTAACCACCCGCATACAGCCATGAATATTTCAGAACACACCCTGATCGATTACATCAACGGCGAACTCCCGCCTTCGGAAACGGAAGCACTGGAGATACGCCTCTCATCCGACCCGGATCTGCGGGCCGAACTCGAGGAACTGCGTGCCACTACGATCCTCATCGAACAAGCCTTCGCCGAAGAGAAAAATCTCGTGCCCGAGGATTCCCACGCGAAAACCAGAGCCATTCCAACGCCCCCCATACGACTCCTGCCCAGAGGACTTCGCTGGACGCTCCACCCCCTTATGCTGGGCGGTCTGGCGGCTTGCGTGGTTTTCTTGTCCGTTCCTGTCCTGATCTGGATCTACCAGAACCCCGGAAAGACCCGTTCATCGGATAATGCAGGCTCCGAAACCCGAATGATGCTACCACCCCCTCCGCCCCCGCTGAAGCAAGCCGCGGAAATGGATCCGATCGTGCTCTTCGATGAGGCCAATCAGATCGATGCCATGACGGAATCGGATGCACCTGCCCAATCCTATGCCATCGGCAGTCCACGCCCTTCCAGTCTCGCAGTGTTGAGCCTTGAATTGAGTGAGACAACAGGCGATTCCAGTTCGAACACGCTCGCAGCCACCCGTATCAACCCATCACTCAAGGATGTTGGGGCCGCGATCGCAGTCGTGACCAGGGAGTTCATTATGGAACAGGAGAAGGTGCAGGGTCCTGAGTTCCGAACCGACGCGTTCGACAGCATTACCCCGAATCCCTTCAAGCGGGTTGAACAGCATCCGCTTTCGACCTTCTCGATCGACGTCGATACCGCCAGTTACTCTGTGGTTCGGGAGCACCTCAACCGCTGGAAGTTTCCACCATCCGGAGCCGTCAGAACCGAAGAACTGATCAACTACTTCCCTTACGACTACCCGAAACCGGAATCAAAGGAAACACCGTTCAAGGTGATCGCCGATATCACCAATGCTCCATGGCAACTGGAGCATCGCCTGGTGCGCGTAGCGATCCAAGGCTACGAAATCCCGTGGGAAAACCGCCCCCCGAGTAACCTGGTATTCCTCATCGACTCGAGTGGTTCCATGGAAGGGACCAACCGACTGCCACTTGTCAAGAAGGCGCTTAATCACCTCATTTCACGCCTTGACGAACGCGATCGGATCGCCGTGGTCACCTACTCGGGAAACTCCAGAGTGGTCCTACCATCCACCACCGGGAACAACCGTGAGACCATCCGCTTCGCGGTCGACAGTCTGCTGGCTGGTGGATCCACTCAAGGGAGCGCAGGCATACAAGAGGCCTACCGTCTTGCAAAAGAGGGTTTTCTGCCCGACGGCAACAACCGTGTGATCCTCTGCACCGATGGCGACTTCAACGTGGGAGTGACCAACCGTTCCGATTTGGTGGACCTCATCCAAAAAGAAGCCAAGAGCGGGGTATTCATCTCTATCATGGGCTTCGGAATGGGAAATTACAAGGACGGCACGCTCGAGGAACTATCCAATAAGGGCAACGGAAACTACGCCTACATCGATACCGATCGTGAAGCGATCAAGGTCTTCTCCGAACAGATCGCAGGCACCCTCATCACCATCGCCAAAGACGTGAAAATCCAGGTCGAGTTCAATCCGAATCTCGTCGATGCCTATCGCCTCATCGGATACGAAAACCGGCTTCTCGCGCCTGAAGATTTCAACGACGACAAGAAAGATGCGGGCGAAATCGGTTCAGGAGCCAGGGTCACCGCCCTCTACGAGGTGATTCCTGCCGGAGCCGACACCGACTCAGCTGACATCCCGACGGTTGATCCGCTCAAATACCAGAAACCGGCTCAACCCGCGGAAAGCAGCGATGAATTGCTCACCGTCAAGATCCGCTACAAGGATCCCAAGAGCTCAACAAGCCGCCTCATCGAGCACCCGCTGAGTAACCAGGTGATTCCGTTTGAGAAGACCGACGACAACCTGCGTCTTGCGGTATCCGCCGCCGGGTTCGGAATCCTGCTGCGCAGTGAACCCGAATCCGGATCACTCGACTGGACCATGCTATCGGAGATTGTTCACGGCATCCAGTCGAAGGACGAAGGTGGACACCGAGCAGGCCTGATCCAGCTCATCGAGAAAGCATCGATGCTCCGGTATAACCCACCACGACACCCGCAAGACTGATACGCTCACCCGGACTCAGCGCAGGTCATTCCAGGCAGGAGTCCGGTAGCAACTCAACTCTGGCTCAAGTGACACGGGCTCCGGCAATTCCAGCCGGAGCCTTTGCTTTGCTTCCAGCAAATCCATCAACCGCCGTCCGAACGCCTCCAGCATCCACTCATCATCGATGGGTGGAACGCGCGCACGATCGAGACTTCCCTGAATCAACACGCCATCGCGCGTCCGTTTCATGGCAGCCCCGGCCACCTTAAGCCAGCCGGACAGCACCACATCGCCGGGCGAAGGACGCTCGAAACAACTCATCCCCCCACTGGCCTCACCCGGGGCGGGATGCCACAGCCCGGCCGGTACCCCCATTTTTCCCAATGAATCTGCGAATGCCTGATGCACCCCACAGTAGATTGCCATAGGACCGCGCTTCGCCAGCGGGTGCACAGCCGGGATCGCCAAGGCGTAAGTCCAATCATTCCGGTGATCGACAATTCCACCGCCCGAAGGACGCCGGCATAGATCCAAACCCTCCGCAACGATCCGGCCCTTCACATCCGCCAACCGCTGCGTATAACCAAAGGTGAATGCCTTGGGAGCCCATCCGTAGTGTCGGAACAAGGGAATGCCCCGAACCTCCGACTCCCGCAACATGAAGTAGTCAAATGCCATGTTATAGGCAGCCGGAAACACTCCCGTCGGGTATACTCCCAACAGGAAGGCGGGTTCGGATGCATCCCCGGAACTCACAACCTGCGGACAATGACCGGATGGTCCAAAGCAAGCACTTGGCGGGGAATCATGCATACGGACACTCCGGTCAGACCTTGGCGGAGAGCAATCGATCCGCGATGCGGCCACAGTCCATTTGCAGCAGATCCCCGGGTTCAATCCGGTTCATGTGGAGCTCCGGTAACGCGGGCATGCGTTCGCTCAAAACGGGAGCACGGTTCGCCTCCACCTCGTTCACCTTTCCAATTGGGGTGAAATGAGGAGCCGTGGCCAACAACGAAGGCTTCTCACGCACCAATCGAAGAATGGTTAGAGCTGCATCACAAAAACGGTCGAGCTCAGCCAAAGTGTAGCTTTCGGTGGGTTCCGCCATCATCCCCATCGGCTCAGGCCAGGCAATCGTCGGTGCATGGTATCCGAAATCGAGGAAGAGCTTACCGATACCCGACATCACAGCGGTTTTCGCAATGCCGGATTGCAGGACCTGAACCAAATCCTCCGGAGCCAGCGTCACAATGAATTCGTGCATCCTGGGAGTCTCATCCGATCCGGACGGCAACGCGCTGAAACTCCCACGCAGGCGTTCGAAGATGTAACGGGCGGCCAATACGGAAACTGCGGACATCCGGCGAACGCCCTCACGCCCCAGACGTTTCAGGTAGGTCAGGCACCTCAGCTTGTGGCCGAAATTCCCCCAGTGCCGATGAAAGGAACCTATACTCAAGGGTGCCTTAACCGGCACAAAACGACCTTCCTTCTTCACAATCTGATAGCCAGGAAGATAGTTCACCAAACGCTCGCTCACCGCTACCATGCCATCTCCCGGACCTCCGCCCCCATGGGGAATCGACCAGGTCTTGTGCAGGTTATTGTGAACCGCATCCACTCCGAGCTCCGCCAGATTCACCCATCCGGCAATCGCGTTCATATTCGCCCCGTCCATGTAAACAAGGCCACCAGCCGCATGAACCCGATCGGCGATCGCACGGAAATGGGATTCAAAGATCCCGCAAGTGTTGGGATTCGTGATCATGACAGCCGCCAACCGATCAGCGAAGCGGGCCATCTTGTCATCGAAATCGGCCATGTCCACCCCACCCGTCCGGTCGGTTTTGAGCACCACAATCCCGGCGTCCGGACGTCCACCCCGCCCCGCCACATACCCGGCAACAGCCGCAGACGCGAAATTGGTTCCATGGGCCGTCTGAGGGAGGAACACCACATCACGGTGCCCTTGGCCATTGTGCTCATGATAGGCCTGAATGAGCTTGAGTCCGACCAATTCACCTTGAGCTCCAGCTACCGGCTGGGTGGTCACCCCCGCAAGTCCGGTGATTCCCTTGAACCACTCCTGGGTTTCATACAACACCTCAAGGCATCCCTGCACCGATTCTGAAGGGGCCTGGGGATGAACACGCAAGAACCCATCCAATCCCGCCGCCCATTCATTGATCAACGGGTTGTATTTCATCGTGCAGGATCCGAGTGGATAAATCGCCTCATCCGGACTGATATTCAGATCACCGAGCCGCTTGTAGTATCGGACGATCTCCGCCTCATCCACTTCCGGCAGGCACACTGCGCCGCATCGAAGCGCGGATTCCGGAATGCGCAACGTATCGCATCCGCAGGCTGCCTGCGAGCGGCGCAGAGCATATTGGCTGAGCAGAGCTTCGATCTTCGTCCAGTCCGGCTCCTCGTTGTGGAAGGAAACCTTCAGCAAATTCCCATTGGAGCCTTCGATCCGATCACTCACATCCACTCCGAGGTGAATGCCGGCGAGCAAACCGCGGGAAATCCAATCCCGCGCGGAATCCTTCATCCGGAGGGTCACTTCATTTGCAAACACCTGCTTCGGGAACGCCAATTCGATGCCATCAAAGGCTGTGAAAAGAGCGGCGCCTTTCCGGGCATGACTCAGTGCGCGGGAGACCAACTCACCCATTCCACGGGTGCCCCGTGCCAATACCGAGGCTCCGGCAAGCGACGCCATGAAGGCCTGGTTCGAACAAATATTGGAGGTCGCCTTGTCCCGCCGGATATGCTGCTCACGTGCCGACATCACCGCCACAAAACAGTCGCGCCCCTCGCCGTCTTTGGCTTTGCCCACATAACGCCCTGGAGTGCTCCGCACATCATTGGATGCATCCCCACTCATGCGCACGCCAAACAAGCCAAGCCCCGGCCCGCCGAAAGTGGGCCGCACGGCCAGATGCTGGGCCTCGCCCACCACAATATCCGCTCCCTTGATTCCGTACTCGGAAGGCGGCTTCAATCCACCGGGTCCAATCAACACCGGATCCACCACCGCGATCGCTCTCGCTCCATGGGATTGCGCCAAATCGCACCAGGCATCCACCGGTTCCAGGAGCCCCAAACTGTTCACCTGAGGAAACACCACCGCCGCCACTTTGCCAGAGTGCTTTTCCAGCATGGCCTTTACCGCGGCAAAATCCGTCAATCCACTGGCCGGATCGTATCCAACCCAATCCACATGATGATCGGTATACATGAGGTGGGTTTTCACCACCTCGACGTCGCCGGGATACAAGGTCGAACAGGCGATAACCCGCTCCCCATCCTTCTTCAGACGGAGAGAGGTGAGAATCGCCTCAAAGACCGCAGTTGCCCGATCATACAGCGAAGCATTGATCGCTTCAAAACCGGTAAGCTCAGCCATCATGCACTGGTAGATCCATTGCGTGATCAAGGTCCCCTGACTGCGCTCCGGCTGGTAAGGCGTGTATGCGGTCGCAAGCTTCCGGTTTGCGGACACGACATCCACCACGGGATGCGTCGAGTAGTCCGGCAACCCATCCCCGATCAGCGATAGAACCTTGCGATTGTTATCCGCAAGCCGCTGCATGTCAGCGCGGGTATTGGCCGCGTCCATTTCCTCTGGGATTGCAGGCAAATCTGCAAAGCGCTGCGATTCAGGAATGTGGCCATACAAATCGGCCAAGCCGGACACTCCCACTTTTTCCATCATCCGCTTCAGCTCAGCGTCTGTAGCCGGTATGTAGTGGCGGCTCCGCTCACGCAAGCTGCTGTTTTCGCTAGTTTCGGAACCCGGGATCTGATCTTCAAAAGGCATTAGCCAGCTATATGCTCCGAAAACCACATGTCAATGATCCTGATGTCACAACATAATCATTCCCCTTGCCGCATGCTTTTCTCCCAAAGACAACACCAAGCTCTGAGCTGCTTTTGAGGTTTTCGATCCCCTCAGCGAAAGGTTTCATGAGATCAACGACATCATCGAGTCATATTCCCGGTCAAAGAGATCAGCTATTGGTCCTATCCCCCAACGTCGCCACAACCCTGAATACCCTCGTAGGTGACTCCATTCAAGGGAACTGCGAAAAGTCCAAAACCAGCCGCTTCACCCAACAGCAGGCAGCACACTGCTCATTGTTAACCACAAAGACTAATATTGTTAACATTTGAAATTGACAATAAACCCTGCGCTGATCCAGAGGTGATCCATGCGCATCGATTTTCTCGCATCTACCCGTTCGTGTTACATGCATTTCGGCATCAAGCCATGGCTTTGCTGCACCTTGGCAGGAGTCCTGTCCGCTGCGGACCCGATCGCCGTGGACCAATCCACCAGTCGCATGATTCCCGAACTTGAGACCTACGCTATCCGGGG
Source organism: Opitutales bacterium (assembly GCA_033813415.1). Classification (GTDB taxonomy): domain Bacteria; phylum Verrucomicrobiota; class Verrucomicrobiia; order Opitutales; family JAFGAQ01; genus JAFGAQ01. The sequence goes on from JAPXRV010000011.1 coordinate 45,999, forward strand.
AATGTCCGCTGCCCACGGATACTCAATCGAAGGGTATGAAACTCCGATCTCCCTGCTCAGATTCCAGGCGTTTGTGGAAATTCAGAACCGCGGTTTCGCCGAAGCTCAAGGCGACATCAGTGTTCGTGGAGGAAGCTTCGAGTCCAGCGGATTCCGGATCGGCTCGATATCGTTGATCGATCCCCAAACCGGCCATTACGCCTCGGAGATTCCCCTCCCTTCACAGATGCTCGAAAAGCCTGTCGTCCTGACGGGTTCATCCAATCACCAGACCGGAACACCTGCATCGATTGCCACTGTGGCCTATGATTGGAGACCCGTCCTCCAATCCGGCGGTACACTTATTGCCGGAATCGGCGAACACGGACTCAATTCCCAGAGTCTCTATGTGAGTGCGATTCCGGGGTCCGGAACATCCGGGTGGTATACCGATGCTGGAGTATCCCGCTCCGAAGGAAACGGATCACGACCCGATGGAGACCACCATTTCAAGCGGATTGCCGTGCGGGCAGGATGGCAGAATGAGCACTCCGGTTGGAATCTTGCCGCAGGGTATCAGGACAAATTCTTCGGTTGGCGCGGGATGTATGCACCCTATGGCACTGCCGAAACCGAGGACATCCAGACCTTATTGCTCATCACCGACTGGCACACTCAGACCCCGTCGGGTGATCGTTTTGCCTTGGCTGCGGCCTTCCGGAAAAACACGGATGACTACGAGTTCGACCGATACCGGCCTGGTCTTTACAATCCATACGAACACGAAACCAGGCTGTTTGCCACCCACGCTAGCTGGGAGCACCCGTTGCGCCACGGTCTCAAAACCATCTGGACCATCGACTCCCGTTTCGATGCGATCGAATCGACGTCACTGACCGGGTCATTCCAGTCCCGCAGTTTCTTTCAAAGCCTTTTAGGGTTGGAATACTCCGATATCATGATCGGAACATGGAACCTGAAGTCCACAGCACTGCTCAGATTCTCCGATTCAAACCGCCATCAATCGCGCTGGCTCCCCTCTGTGCGAATGGAGATCACCCCACCGGATGCCCCATATGGGCTGTATTTCGACTACACCCACAACGCTCAGCTCCCGGGATACACCGCAATCGGTTCACCGGTCAACGGATTGTTCGGAGGCAATCCTGATCTGGGATGGGAGCATTCTCATCAGTTCGAATGGGGATGGACGCGTCAATCCGCCAATTGGAGTATGGGAGCCGCAGTTTTCTTCAGGCAGGATCGGGACATGACCGATTGGACTTTCTCCTGGTCACGTCCTAACGCACGGTCCGCCTCACCGGTCGACATCGACACGATCGGTCTCGAATACGAGGCATCGATCCGCTACGCTGGAATGATCTTCAACTTCTCCCACGCCTTTCTGAGCAAGGACACCAGCTACCGGGACCCACTGGTGGATGCCAGCTTCTACGCCTTGAATTTCCCCACGCATCGCACCACCCTTTCCATGCGTGTGCCCATCGGGGCGCATTTGGAATGCCGCATGGACAACTCCTTCCGGGTTCAGGAATCGAACCCCCTCCGGAATGGCAGTGACTCCGCTTTCCTGTCTTATCTTTCCATCGTAATCTACCCGCTCCAATCCAAACAGTGGGAACTCTCGCTGTCTGTCGATAACCTCTGGGATTCCAACTACGAAAGCATCCCGGCAGTGCCCGCTGCAAGACGGCAGTTCGCGATTCAATCCTTGATCAAGTGGTAGTCACGGACATGATCCTCCGCTGACATGACGCAGCCGGGGAAACCGCAAATCCAACCTTTCCAATTGGCCCGGATGCTTTGGACCGCGCTCGGAGTCCTCTGCATCTGCGGATCCTTCTTTCTACCGCTCACGCTCTTCGCTGAAGCCCAGCCTCATACATGCGTCTTGTATCTCATCACGGGTCTGGCTGCGATCCGACGCCCGGCCACCCGTCTATCCGGGAGCCTTTGGCTGGGCATTGCGCTGGCCCACCTGGTAATGCTGGGACCTTTTCTTCTGCCAAAACAGAAGGAAGGGAACTCCTCCCCGACAGGCGCGACCGGAATCACCGTGATGGTCTACAATCAGCACGCCAACAACACACGCTTTGACCTGTCCGTTCCGATGATCGCGGAAGCCCTGCCCGACATCCTGATCATTTGCGAAGCCAACAACCACCTTCTCGATCGCCTTGCGCACCTCCATCCGCACTATCCCACCCGCATTGAAGCTGGCCGCTGGAGGAATTCCACCCTCTTTCAAAGCAGCGGAACCATTCTCTGGAGCCGATTCCCGGCATCCGATTCGGCCATCATCCCCCTTGAGAACTCCCCCGTTCAGGTGCTGCGGGCATACCTCGACATCGGGCACGACAGCCTAGAAGTCGTTGCGGCACATCCCCCGTCTCCCCGTTCATTCAAAGGCTGGCGACAGCAGCAGAACGTGCTCCTGGATCTGGCCGATCACCTGACGGGAATCCACCCCACCATCCTCGCGGGCGACCTCAACACCACCGTGCATTCGGCGGCATTCCGAAAACTGGAACAGAGCACCCGACTGCGCAGCACCAGCCGCCAACAAGGACTCCGGAGCACATGGCCAGCCTTTCTATTCCCGGTGGGACTCGGGATTGATCATGTGCTCACCAGCCCTGATATCCTGTGCTCCAAGCTCCAAACCATACCATCTGCCGGATCCGACCACCGACCCATCGTCGCTACCCTCCATTTTCCATCATCGACGGATCCAATAGACTCCGGCCCAACTCCCTGAGACAGACACCCTATGAACTCCGCCAAACCCTATCGCATCACCACACTGGTTTTTATCCGGAACTCCGAAGGCGAACACCTGCTGCTGCGCCGCCAAAATCCACCGAACAAGGGACTATGGAGCCCGATCGGAGGCAAACTCGACACCCGCTCCGGCGAGTCCCCGATGGAATGCGCCCAGCGCGAGGCCCTCGAGGAGGCCGGATTCGCACTTGGACAGGAGGACCTTCACCTTTTCGCCTGCATCTCCGAACGCGATTATGAAGGAAGCGGCCACTGGCTGATGTTCCTCTTTCAGGCGCTCAAACCCCTGGATACACTTCCGCCTCCGCATCCCGAAGGAGATTTCGGATTTCACCCCACCCGGCATCTGGAACTTCTGCCTATTCCCGAGTCTGACCGTCAGGTCATCTGGCCACTCGCGATCCACGACGCCCGGGGATTCACGGCCGGACGCCTGGTTTATCACCCCCCCATTCCACCTTCAACCAGCCCCAGCTACCAGTGGACCGTCGAAACAAGGGTGCTTCCATTGTTCTGATGGGTCCTCCGCTGGCTCGGCTGCGCCAGCCGTCCATCGCGGATCAGGACCCGATACTTGCGCCAATTGACGAACCGGTGTTTTGTTGATTTGACAGTCTTACGTTCCATCTCCGGAATCCACTGATCCAACCCATCTCCTCGATGCGCACACTCCTGCTCTTTCTGACCGCCTTCTGCTCCTCCGTTTCCGCGATCGTCGCCAAGTCACCGATACCGGTTTTCCATCCCCTATCGGGCGGGATTACACACGCGGATTCCGAAACCATTGGGGATATGACCTACGGCCGGAATACCTTTGTATTGCTCAGAACCGATCAGGCAGTGGTCATCTGCATCGGATACAATGTCCGCGAAGTGATTGATTTGCCCGACGCCGATGCCAATCACATCGCCTACGGCAATGGAGTGTTTGTGGTCTCCGGCAACCGTGGTAACCTGTATTGCTCATCCGACCTTCACGAATGGCAACGTTTCCAGTTCGATGGCACCGCTATTCACCCCTGGGAGCATGACCTTCCTAACGACACGCTTCCATACTCCACCCAACTGTCCCTTTCCTATCACCCGGATCATCGGCATTTCTTTCTCGAAACCGACACAGGCGATGTCTTTGTCAGCCGAGACGGCTCAGTCTGGGGAAAATGGACAGACGGCACTTCGGCCCCGGCGATGCCCTACCCGCAGATCACGGACACGAAAACGGTATTCGAACACAATGGAAATTTCCTTATGTTCCAGCGGGCAAACAACCTCAACAGCGTTTGGGATGCGTTTCGATCCAAGGATGGTAAGTCATGGAACCCGTCTGGACGGCTGACATCAAACAGCGTTCCTCAAAAGGCCTTTTTCCGCTCGGGAACATGGCTGGTTCACGTCGGCACAACCATAAGCTCCGGGATCGACTCCACTTGGACTACGGGGGTCGACGACGCCTATGACATTTCTGGTTATCCGGTTGCGTTCTCAGCAGGACGTTACCACCACAACCGCATACTCGGACTGAAGGATGGGTCCCTCTCGGAGTTCGCCGATGAACGCTGGAACACCTTGGGCCAGTCGTCCGCAAGCGACCTCCGCTTTCTCCCCGGGTTGGATCGCTTCATCCTCCTGCATGACATGCAAGGGCGGGTCGAAGCCACTTACGACGGATCACAAATTGTTACGTTGTTGCAAATCGACGACTTCCAACCCAATGGTATCGCCGAGAACAGGCGGCGTCTGGTCATTACCGGTACGGACTCCGGGTTCCGTCCCGTTGTTTGGAGCAGCATCGAACCCCTTCCAAGTGAAACCGGACTCAGCGGTACCGGCCCTGTTGCATTCGTGGATGGAGGGAATGGCATTGACTGGTCCTCATACCCGGACCCCGAGCATCCGGGAGCTCCGAAAATCACCTCTTTTGCTGACGCATTTTACCTGGCTACCGGCTATCACCTTTACCGCTCAACCGATGGATTGTACTGGGAAAAAGTCTTTGAACCGGACCCGGCGTCCTGGATATCCGCACTCTACACGTATCGCGACCGGCTATGGATAGGGACAACCAACTACTACATGGCCCCCCGTATCTACGTGCCTCCCCCGGAAGGCATTGATCCGAAAAATGCGCTTAACTCAATTTCGGAGGCTTCATCCGAATGGAAAGAAACCGTCATTGAAGATCAGGTCTATCTGTCGAGGCCCAGTCTCGATGGGCCACACC